>CAYMZL010000281.1:0-4006 GCA_964394825.1 uncultured Dehalococcoidia bacterium
GCCGAGGCCAACATCTTCAAAGAGGCCCGTTACGGGGTGGTTGGAGACTGGGAAAGCGTTCTCCCGGCGTTGACCGAAGCCCTCCGGGAACTGGTCCAGAATTAGGGGCCTATCCGCTTCTCTCATTCCGGCCTTCGCCGGAATCCAGGCGCCTCGACTCTTCTATTCTGCCGTGGATTCGATTGAAGTAGGGGCACGGCACTGCCGTGTCCCTACGCTCATCAAGACAGCCGCTCTGGGTTTCGGCCTGCGCCGGAACGACGACGTTTGGGCCGGACGCTCTACTCCAGGACGATATTGTCGATCAGGCGGACGGGGCCCATATGGACCGCCGCCGACACCATGGCCGGGCCTTCAATCTGTTCCAGTTCGTCCAGCGTCTCCAGGCCGGCCACGCTCACGTAGTCGATCCCGTCCACCCTGGACTCGGCCTGCAGTTCTCCCCGGGCGACATCCCTCAAGGCGTCTCCGTGCCGTTCTCCGTCCATCCATAGCGTGTACGCCCGGCACAGCGCCCGGTACAGCACCGGGGCGGCCTGCCGCTGTTCCGGGGAAAGTCTCACGTTCCGGCTGCTTAACGCCAGACCGTCCGGTTCCCGGATGGTGGGCATCACCACCACTTCCACTCCCATCTCCAAGTCCCTGGCCAGCTTCTGGACCACCACCGTCTGCTGGCCGTCTTTCTGTCCGAAGTAGGCCCGGCCGGGGCGGGTCACGTTGAACAGCTTGGATACCACGGTGGCCACGCCCCGGAAATGGCCGGGACGGTGGTGGCCCTCCAGCTTGTTGGCCAAAGGCCCCACGTCCACCCAGGTGTCGAATCCCTCGGGATAGACCTCGTCCACGGTGGGAGCGTAGACCAGGTCGACGCCGTGGCGGCGCAGCAGTTCCAGGTCGCCCTCCAGGTCCCGGGGATACTTCTCCAAGTCTTCATCGTCGCCGAACTGGGCCGGGTTCACGAAGATGCTCACGGCGACCGTGAGGTTATCGGCCCGGGCCCGGTCAACCAGGCTCAGGTGCCCGGCATGAAGGGCCCCCATGGTCGGCACCAGGCCGATGGGCTTGACGGCCTCGCGGCAGGCCTGGGCCATTTTTTCGTTGGTGCTGATCACCCGCATGCTGTGCGGTATCGTCTGCGTCATATGGAAACACTTCAGAAATTTGGTTGGTTTCGCGGTTGATTCGCGGTTGAGTCAGGGAAGGCTAGGCCGTCAACTCGCCGATGGACGGGATCCCGCCCAGTCCGGTCGCCTGCCGGACCGCCCGGAGCACCGCCTGGGCCGTTGCCTCCACCGCGGCCGCTCCCAGGGCGGTGAGGTCCGCGGGAGACTGATTGTGCCCAGTGGCCAGGGCGAACATGGTATCGCCGTCACGGACGGTGTGGCAGGGGCGGATGGACAGGGCCAGTCCGTCGTGGCTCACCCGGGCCAGGTAATTGGCGTCCTCTTTGGAGATTTGGGCGTCGGTGGCCACCAGTCCGATGGTGGTGTTCACCGGGCCGGCCGGGGCATTCGATTCGCCCTTCAGCAGCATCGCCACCGGGTCGTCAAACCCGCCGGCGGCCCGCCTCGGTCCGGCCAGAAGCTGTCCGTTGGTGTAGTCCCAGACTCCGCCCACGGCGTTCACCGCAACGGCGGCGGCCACGGTTTGGCCGGTGGAGAGGGTGACCGCGGCCGATCCGATGCCTCCCTTTACCGCTCGTTCAGGACCGCCCAGTTTGGCGAAGGTGGCCCCGGTGCCGGCCCCAACGCTGCCCTCGGCCATGGGCGAGGCGCCGGCCGCCAGGCAGGCGCTGCGGCCTGCTTCAGGACCGGGCCGCACGTCGGCTGTGATCAAGCCAAGGTCGAACAGGATGGCCGAAGAAACTATGGGGACAACAACCGGGCCTACCTTGAACCCGATTCCCTGGGACTCCAGATAGGCGACCACCCCGGATGCGGCATCCAGACCGAAGGCGCTGCCGCCGCTGAGGACGACGGCATGTACCTGCTCCACCCGGTGGACCGGACGGAGCAGGTCGGTTTCCCTGGTGCCCGGCGAGCCACCCCTGACGTCAACCCCGCCAACCGCGCCGTCACGGCAGAGGAAGACGGTACAACCGGTGGCGTGCTCAAGGTCGGTGTAGTGGCCCGCCTCCAGTCCAGTCACGGCTGTGATGGTCTGGTTCAACGGGTCCTCCGGCGCCTGAGAGGGGCTTGTAACCAAGAGGCCTGTATCTGGGCAAAAGAAACACCCCGACGCAGCGGGGCGCAATGAACATTGGGCTTCATGTATCTGGCCGTCTCGGTCATCTCAGATCCCAGCGGCGTTGCTGTTGGCCGGTCTATTTTCGTGCCTGGCGCTCACCCCCCTCTCGGGTGGATGGCAGATACATTCTAAGCTGGCCCCATGGGGGTGTCAAACACATAGATGGCCGTTTGAAGGCCCCTTTGGGTCAGGCTGGGCGGCGCGCCGGCGTCCGTTGGCCGGGGAAGGGTATGAAAACGATGGTCACCGCCGCCACGAAGGTCAAGATGCCCACGTAGTAGTAGATGGAGCCGTAGCCGCCCAGGTCTTCGATGATGAACGCGGCGAGGAAGGGCGACCCGAACCCCAGCACTCCGTTGATGCCGAAGATCAAGCCCGACGCCGTGGCTTCGGTGCCCCTCTCTACGATGTCCAGCACCGAGGCTAGTATGATCTGCTGGAGGGCGAAGCTGAACAGTCCTATCCCACCCAGCACCACCGCCAGCATGATGCCATCTCCGGCGCTGACGACAAACATGGTCAAGACGGCGGCGATCATGAGTCCTGGCACCAAGACTTGCTTCCGGCCGTACCGGTCGGACAGATAGCCAAGGATCGGCGCGGAGATGATGCCCATCCCCGTCAGCAGGGATAGGTAGACACCGGCGGTGAAGTAGCCCATGTCCAGTCCGCCGTTGGTGGCGTTCTTCAGATAGAAGGGGGTCCACTGGAAGAGGGCGTTGTTGGCCACTCCGCGGATGGCCGCGGCCAGCACCAGGGTTGCGACCACCGGGCTCTTGAACATCGCCAAGCCTTCGCGGTAAGCGGCGAGCACCCGGCGTTGGGGTTTTTCGTCTCCCCGTCGGTCCCCATCTTCGATCCCCAGGTCTTTTAGCGACCACCAAACGAACACGGCCATCACGGCGGCGGGGATGGCGTAGATCAGCAGGATGTGACGCCACAGCATGAAGGTCAGGAGTCCGCCGGCCACCAGCGGGCCCAAAACGTTGCCGATGTTGGAGCCGAAGCCATGTATCGATATGGCGAACCCGCGGCGGTCGGGGAAACGCCGGGAAAGGGCGGCGGTGGCGGGCAGATGCCAGAGAGACCCCGGTATCGACACGATGGCCACGGCGATGACCAGCACGCCCAGATTGGGGGATGCGGCTACAACCACGAATCCCAAGGCGGCCCAGATCATGCAGCCGGTGAGTATGGGCCCCCAATTGGCCTTCATCTGGTCGACGATGGCCCCGCCTACCAGATTGACCGCCCCGGAACTACCCTGGCGAATGCCCAATAGGAAGGCCACCTGGAAGTTGGTGAGCCCCATGGCGGCTTGGATGGCAGGCATGAACACCGGGAATCCCTGGTCGTAGAGATGGGAGACTCCGTGACCGAAGGAGAGGCTGCCCAGGATGAAGTTCCGGCTCCGCCTGCGTCCCACGGGTCTCTTTATCGCTTCCGCCATCAAGTCCTTTGCCTAGGTGATCGTTTTCGAATACTCCGGGCCACGGATGATTCTAAGGTCTGTGGGTAGGACGTGCAAGTCTGAAATCGACGGAACGCTCCCGAAATCCGTTGGCCACGGATGCCTGGCGGGCAGAAAGTCCCTGACCCCAGCATCGTGTCCGGACTCGGGACCGGTGTGCTATGCTACGGCGAAATTCCGCCTGGGCGAGGCTAAACGCCCCCATCCTAACCTTCCCCCTTGCGAGAGGGAAGGGACTTGTTGACCTGAGCGAGACAGAGTTTCTATTTCTATAGGTGACGGAGGGAC
>CAYMZL010000282.1:0-4002 GCA_964394825.1 uncultured Dehalococcoidia bacterium
AATCCTTTAGCTTTGGTGGTGTGATGGTAACGACTATCAATGATGACATGTTCACCCCAGAGGTTATCCAGGACCCCTACCGTTACTACGGCCGGATCAGGGACGAAGACCCCGTTCACTGGAACGAACTCTACGAACTCTGGGTGATCACCAGGCACGACGACTTGGTCTGGCTTACGCGGAACCACGAGCAGTTCTCCAATGCCGTGATGGCCAACGACCCCCGCCCCGCATATCCGGCGATCAACGAGTCGGATAACGAGCTCTACGAATACACGCGGGCCTACCAAGCCAATATGTTCATCCAGTTCGACCGCCCTGAGCACCTGGAGATGCGGAAGGTCGTACACGCCTATTTCACGCCCAAGTCCATGGAGGAATGGCGGCCGCTGGTGATCTCGGCCACCAAAGAACTTCTGGACGCGGCGCAGGAAAGGGGTGAGGTGGACCTGATGCGGGACTTGGCCGTGCCCCTGCCGGTTCTCGTTATCGCCGAGATGATGGGTGTGCCGGAGTCGGAACGCGGGCACATCAGGATGTTGGCTGAGAAACTGCTGAACATCGGCCGTGGCGAGCCCAACCGCCTGCAGCTCCTGGCCGAAGGCATGCAAGGGATGGACGATTACGTGAACCCCATGGTCGAGGAGCGGATGGTCAACCCCAAAGACGACTTTATATCGGTGCTCGCCGGCGGGGAGAAGTCCGGCGTGTTCACCCGGGAACAGGTGCTGATCAACACCGCGCTGCTGTTGCTGGCCGGTCACGAGACCACCATCAACCTGATCTGCAACGGCACCCTGGCCTTCATGAACAACCGCGACCAATGGGACCTGCTAAAGACCGACACCCAAGGGTACATGGTCAGGGCCACCGAAGAAGCCCTGCGGTACGACCCGCCGGTCAAGTCCATCACCCGTATCGCCGCCGAGGACGTGGAGATTCGCGGGAAGACGATTAAGAAGGACGACCGTCTCCGTTGGTTCATGTCTTCGGCCAACCGCGACCCCAACAAGTTCGAGAACCCGGACACGATGGACATCACCCGGTGGCCCAACCCCCACGTGGCCTTCGGCGCCGGTATCCACCACTGCCTGGGCGCGACCATCGCCAGGGTCGAGGGACAGGAAGTGTTCCGGGAGTTGGCCGACCGGTACCCCGACTTGCAACTTAAGACTCATGACATGGAGTACCAGCCGAGCATAACGTTCCGCTCCATAAAGAGCCTGCCAGTTTCACTAAATTAAACTGCGGACTTGGCCCTAAATTTGAGCGCCTCCTTCCGTGGAATGACCGGCTCCCAGTGACATCGACACCGGGAGCCGGTTTACATATTGTGGTATCGTTTTAAGGCATGAGGGCCGGGACAGGCTGCCTGCTTGTCTGCGCCGATGATTTCGGCGCCCGGCGGTTCAGTGGAGGAAGAGGGGTTGAGGACGGGCCGTATGTTCGGGGCAGTTTCGGCAGACCACCGCGCCACTGATTCGGGCGGGTCATACAGCCCACCGCGCTGTTGCAGCGGGAGGGCTTTTTTCATGGTGCTGGGACGGTGACCGCCCCATTGTCGCCGTCAGGCAATAACCGCGGCCCGTTGATGGCTCGGAGGGTCGGAGAGGTCGTCGAGTCCACCTCCACGTCGTTCGTGGCCCAGTGCTACCAACTGGAGGGCGCTCCGGCCCTTGGTGGCTTGGTGCGCACCGATTCCCCCGACATCTACGGCGTGGTCGGGCGCGTCACCACGGAACCGTTGGACTCGGCCCGGCCGGTCCTGGCCCGCGGAGAAGACGCCGAATCCGAAGAGGACGTGGTCCGCGACAACCCCCAATTGGCCCGGCTGCTGACCTCCCGCTTTGAAGTCTTTATCGCCGGACACGTGGAAGACGGTGTCACCCGCCAGTACCTGCCGCCCCGGCCGCCCCGCGTGCACTCCTTCGTCTACGCATGCAGTCCGGAGGAGGTCTCCCAGTTCACCGCCCGGCTGGACCTGCTGCGGTTGCTGCTAAATTCCGGGGCGCCCCACGCCGATGAGATAGTCGGCGCCTGCATCCGGCAAGCGGCCCCGTCCCACGCGCAACCGGCCGATTTCCTGGCCCATGCTTGCCGGACCCTGGCCGTGGAACTCTCCGCCGACGTGGCCCGGCTGAACTCCATACTACGGAGGGTTGCACCGTGACCCTGTTTGATGAAACCCACGGGGAGACCAACGGGGTCGGCAGCGGTAAGACGTCCGCCGAACCAGGGCAGCCGTTGGGCATGGTCATCGAAGGTTCGGTGGCCAACGGCGTCGAGGTCCGGCTGGACCCCGGAGTCTCCGTCGAGCAGATAAAGGTCGGCACTTTTGTCACCCTCCAGGGGACCGGCAACCGGTTCTTCGGCGTTGTCACCGATGTGGGCCTGGGCAGCACCGACCCCCGCCTGAAGCACACTCCGCTCCCCGTTGACGACCCATTTGTCATTCAGGCCCTGCGGGGCACCGTCGCCTTTGGCACCGTATCGGTCCTGCCCCAACTGACCATGCCGCAGGTGCTGGGTGACGAGCAGGGCCCCGCCGCGGCCAAGAGCATCCCATCCCACTTCTCCCGGGCGTTCATCGCCTCCCAGAAGGACGTGGAGACGGTATTTGGCAGCGAAGCGGACGGCAATTTCTGGATCGGCAGCCCCCTGGACATGGAGACCAAGCTGTGCCTGGACCTGGGGGAATTGGTGAAACGGTCCATGGGCGTTTTCGGCAAGAGCGGCACCGGCAAGACCTTCCTCACCCGCCTGCTGTTGGTGGGCATACTCCAGAGCGGCCAGGCGTCCTCGCTGATCTTCGACATGCACAGCGAATACGGCTGGCAGGGCCAGGACACCGATAAAGGAGTCACCGTCAAGGGCCTGAAGCAGCTCTTTGGCGCCAAGGTCTCCACCTTCACCCTGGATGAGGAGCACTCCCGCCGGCGGGGAGTGTCCACCGACGAGACGGTGCAATTGGGGTTCAATCACATCGAGCCGGAAGATGTCGAATTGCTGCGGGAGTCGCTGAACCTGTCCGATGTCGCGGCCTCCGCCGCCTACAACCTGCGGGAGAAGTACGGCGAGGAAAGCTGGCTCAAGGAATTCTTGGCGGCGGGCCGGGGAGGTTCTCTGCTGGAACTGGCTGACGAGCTTCAGGTCAACGCCGGCGCGTTACGGGCCCTCTACAACCGCATGGGCCGGTTCACCCGTCACGGATTCATGGTGGAGCACAGCCGGGTGGACACCGCCGCCCGGATAATCGAGCACTTGGAACGGGGACAACACGTGGTGCTGGAGTTCGGCCGTTACGGCGATGACGAGGCGGCCTATATCTTGGTCAGCAACCTGCTGACCCGCCGAATACACCGCAAATACGTTGAAGCCAAAGAGTCCGCCATGGGCGGCGTGGGCAAAGAACCGCGGCCGTTGGTAATCGTCATCGAAGAGGCCCACAAATTCCTCAGTCCCGGCTTGGCCTCCCAGACCATCTTCGGCATCATTGCCAGGGAACTCAGGAAGTACAACGTGACGCTGATGGTTATCGACCAGCGGCCCAGCGGCATCGACCCCGAGGTGTTGAGCCAGGTGGGCACCCGGTTCAGCTGCCTGTTGGACAACGAGCGGGACATCGACGCCGTTCTTTCGGGGACGTCCGGCAGCCGCCAACTGCGTTCGGTCCTGGCCCGGCTGGAGTCGAAGCAGCAGGCCCTGGTGTTCGGACACGCTCTGCCCCTGCCGGTGGTGGTCCGCATCCGGGATTACGGCCCCAAGCTCTACGAGACGGTCCAAAGTGGCGGGGATTCCACGGAAGAAAAGAAACGCAAAGTGGACGAGCTTTTCGGGGGTTAGCCCAACTCAAGCAATGATTGGCGTTACCAACACCGTTGGTGGTGATTGCCAACACCACTTGTGGTGATTAACAACACCGTTCGTGGTGATTAACAACACCGTTCGTGGTGAGCTCCGTCGAACCATGGCCGTGGGACATTACTTTTACACCAGGGACAT
>CAYMZL010000283.1:0-3997 GCA_964394825.1 uncultured Dehalococcoidia bacterium
CCCGAGGCAAAGAGCTGCTGGAGAGCGTGGCGGCGGAAATCGCCGCCGAGACGGAACGAACGGTACTCCCCATTGTGGCGGACCTGAACCAAGAGGAGGATGCCCAGCACTTCGTGCGTGCGGCGGTGGACCACTTCGGCCGTCTGGATATTCTGGTGAACTGCGCCGGCAACTCCCCCGGTGGCACGCTTCAGAACCTTGAGGAAAACCAATGGATGGAGAGCCTGAATCTAAAGTTCATGGGCTACGTCCGCACCACCAAAGCCGCCGTGGGACACATGAGAGAGCGGCGGTGGGGACGCATCATCAACGTCATCGGCAACGACGGCATCAAACCCATTTACTTTGAGCTAACCCCCGGCGCCGCCAACGCCGCCGGCATCAATTTCACCATCGCCATCGCTGAGGAGCTGGCTCCCCACGGGATTACGGTCAACGCGGTCAACCCGGGACCGGTGGACACCGAGCGCTGGTGGGGACTGGTCCGCACCCTGGCCCGGGAGATGAATATCAGCGAGGCCGAGGCCCAAGAGAGGGCGGTGCGAAGCATGCCCATGGGACGCCTGTGCACCGCCGAGGAGGTTGCGGACGTGGTGGTATTTCTGGCCTCGGAGCGGGCGAGCTTCGTTACCGCCGCCAGCATAGCCGTGGATGGGGCCCAGCGCAAAGCAATCATGGATATATAAGGGAGAGTGCATGCCCGCAACGGGAATGACCGTTGTTGAATGCGGTGGGAAAACGGACTAGACATCCACCCCCAACTGGTCCCAGACCAGGGCGGCCGCTCCGGTCAGGCCCACCGAGTCGCCCAGCCGCGACGAGGTGAGCTGGAAGTCCTTGTGCAGCTCGCTCATGGCGCGGTCCAATATCTGCCGGTGGATCCGGGACAGAAGGTCCAGCTTCACCAGCCCATCGGTCACCCCGCCGCCCAGCACCACCATGTCGGGGTTGAACAGGTGGACCACGTTGGTCAGGCCGATGGCCAGGGCGGACACAACGCCGTCCAATATCGAGACAGCCAGCGGGTCATGCTGCTCCGCGGCGGCGAATACCGCTTCAGAATCCACCTGGTCTGCGCCCAGAGAGGCCAAGGCAGAGTCTGGGAACCTGCCCGAAGCCAATCTTCCCCTGGCGATGCGCTCGATACCCGTGCCTGACGCCATCGCTTCCAGACATCCCCGGGAACCGCACTGGCAGACCAGGGCGGCGTCGGTGGTATCGACGAGGGTATGGCCGATCTCCGCGGTGAGACCGTTGGCGCCCAAGAACACCTCGCCCCGGTCAACCACCCCTCCGCCGACCCCGGTGCTGACGGTGACGTAGAACAGGGTCTTTACGGCGCGGCCGTTGTCCGCGGACTCCTTTCCGGCCCCGAAGTAATACTCGCCAAAGGCAGCCAGGTTGGCGTCGTTGCCGACGAAGACGGGCACGTCAAATGCCTTTTCCCAAAGGGCTTTGAAGGACACCCCGTCCAGGACCATCAGATTCGGCGGCTGATAGAAAGTACCGGTGGTGGGTTCGACCGGACCGGCCACGGCGGCGCCGATGCCGGCCACGGGGCCGCCGGCCTGCTCGATGGCGGTGGCCAACAGCTCCTCGGCGTTGGTCAGATACTGTTCTTTGGTGCCGCCCTGAGGGTTTGGCGCCCGCGATTGCCAGAGGAACTCGCCCTGCCGGTTGATGACCGCGGTCCGGGTCCAGGTCCCTCCCCAATCCATGGCGACCGCTACCTGTGGCGTACTCATCCGCAACCCCTTTGGCCAACCCTTTTGGTCTGGGTGGCCCTATCTTCCCCGTTATCTTCCCAGCAGTTCGTTAATGGTGTCTCGTAGGACGGTTTCGGTCAACGGGCCTATCAGTTTCTTGACGAGCACTCCGTCCCGGCCGATGAAATACTTCTCGGGGATGCCCCGGACGCCGTAGTCGATGGCGATGGCGCCGCTGCCATCGAACCCGTTGGGGTAGGTCACCCCTTCCTGTTGAAGATAGACCTCGGCGTCGCCGACGTTGTCCCAAAGGGCCACCCCGACAAACTCCACGGGCTGCCCCTGGAACTCTTGGTACACCTTGACCAGGGCCGGGGCTTCCACACGGCAGGGCGGGCACCACGAGGCCCAGAAGTCCACCATCACGACCTTGCCTCGGAGGTCGGACAGCTTCAGGGTGCCGCCGCCGAGCAATTCCAGTTCGAAGTCCCTGGCCGCGCCGGCCTCTACCTCAGCCTCGACGAGATTGGAGTTGACCGCCAGTCCGCCGGGGTTCCCGCCGGAGCGGACTGACGCCCAAGCCAGAAGGGCGATCAACGCCAATATGGGTACGCCCCCACCCAAGATTATCCAGCCGCGCTTGCTCATTCCGGCCGCTCCACGTTCGGTTCTCCGTCCTGGGGGTCCAAGGCCCGCGCCAGCAGTTCCCGCCTTTGGGCCCGGTAATCCGCCTCCGGGACGCCGCCCTCCTGGTATCGCTGGTCCAAGGCTGCCACCGCCCGCACCACCGTGGCCCTCTCAGCGGGGTCCACGGTCCGGGAGGCAGTCAACCGGACACCGGCCGTGGGATACGGACGGTAGCCTCGTGTCATGCCCCACAGCAACATGGCGGCCAGAGTGGCGCCGAGGGCGCTGGGGATGGTGATCTGCCAGAAGCCGCCGCCGGTGACCGTGTTGGAGAACCGCGCCCAGACTCCGGGCAGCGGCAGGCCGGTGATCTCCAACTGGAGTCCCTGGCCCGGAGGGAAGTCTCTCCTCTCGTAGGTCCGGTAAGAGGTCCCCTGGATTTTCACCGGGTCGATTTTGTTCAGCCCAGGCGCCGCGATATTGGGTATCGTCTCCGGGACCAGCACCTGAAATATACCAGCCCCTTGCACCAGGCTCTGCCGATAGGAGAGGGTACCGCCATCGTATGGGAAGGTATAGGAGAAGTCTATGCTGTGGGCGCCGGGGATGACGGGAGAGGTGAGGGCGAACCCGGTGCCGATGGATACCACGTCTCCTCCGGGGAGGTCCGATTGGACAGTGAGCTCTGATGCTCCCGGCGGCAGGGCGAAGCGGAGGAAGCTGATTGGGGCCACGTTGGTCAGGTCGGGCAGCAGGGTCCGGTCGGTGGGATTAATCAGGCGGACGAATTCGATGGCGCTGACCAATCGGTCGTCCTTGTCCACGGCGGCGATCACCATCACCTGCCGCTCAACCTGGATGATGGAGGCGTCTTTGATGGTCTCGAAGATAGTCAGCAGCAGGCCGTCCGCCAGACCGTCGGCGGCCAGCGAGGTCCCGTAGAAAACACCCAGGTGGTCCACGCTGACGGTGTAGGAGCCTCCGTCGATGATCTCCACGTTTTCAAATACGAACCGGCCTTGGCCGTCGGGCTCCGCCTGTCCGGTCCCGGCCAACCTGCCGTCGGGGCCGGTGATCAGCATCAACACGCTAAGGTCGTCGGGTAGGTCTGCCCCTTCGGTGCCGTTCACCACCTGACCGTGGACATCGGTGGTCTCTTGTGCCAGCAGGGATAACCCTCCGATGGGAAACAGGTACAGCGCAATGGCCACCGCCGCCAATAAGCTCAGTTTGACGGTCACGGCTGGGGCACCATCTCGGCGCCGCAGTGGGGACAGGCGCGCGTGCCTTCCGGGGCGGCCGCGCTGCAGTCGGGGCAGGCGATGGACCTTCCGCTGGCGCTTTCCTGGGCGCCCCGGGCCAGGAGTATCTCCTGCTCCAGGACCCAGGCCGGGTCGCCGAGACCGGCTTCAAGTTGGTCTCTGAGCACGGTTGCCGCCTGTACCCGGTAGGCCTGGAACTGCGCTTGGAACTCTTCTTGGGGCATCCGCCCCAACTGGTGCTCCAGTTCCAGGGTGCGTATGGCGTCGAATATATCGCCGAGGGCCGGGTCGTCGCTCTCCGGCGGGGCGCCGGCGGCCGGTTCGGGTTGGTGTCCACGCACAAAAGCGTAGCCCACCAGGGCGACGCTGAAGACCGCCAATATCGCGCCGAAGAAGATGGAT
>CAYMZL010000284.1:0-3983 GCA_964394825.1 uncultured Dehalococcoidia bacterium
GTAGTCGATCTTGATAGCTTCGTGGCCGCGACAAATCAACACAGCCGGATCCCCCTGGTTGGGTCCAACGAGATTTGGGTTGACTTGGCCAACGGCCCCGGCGGCCCGTTGAACCCGGGCGACGCCGGACGGGTGACCGAGTCCATGCGGCAATTGGGCATCAGGATCAGGGACGTATTCGATTCGGAGGCCATGGTGGCGGCGCGGGTGGACCAGCCGCTGGTGAGCGCCGGTTGGGGGGCGCTTCTAGCGCTGCTGTTCCTGGCCGTGACTCTGGCCAGCGCCTCTGGGGTGATGCTGTTCTCCTTCCTCGACACCAGAGAGCGTCAGACTGAGTTCGCCCTGCTGCGGACGCTGGGCTCGACCGGTGGGCAGTTGCGGCGCATCGTATGGTTTAATCTATTCTTGATCGTGGTTTGCGGCGTGGGACTGGGAACGTGGGTGGGCCAGCTAATCGGCGTTAGCATTTTACCCTTGATGGAAGTGGCTGAAGAAGGGAAGCGCGTTACGCCGCCCATGGCCTTCACGACCGATTGGCCGTCGCTGATGGTGTCCTATACGGTGTTGGCGGTGGTTACCGTGGCAACGGTGGTTTGGCTGGCGTGGTTGAGCGCCAAGATACAAGTGGAGCAGGTGCTTAGGATGGGAGACGCGGGATGACCCAGTTTAGTGAATACGGCGAATCCAGGCCTGGGGCCCAGCGTACGGGCCCGTATATAGATTGCCGCGACCTCTTCAAGATATACAAGCGCGCCGACCTGGAGGTTGTCGCCCTGCGGGGACTGGACCTCAGCGTCGAGTCCGGCGAGTCGATCGCCGTGATCGGGGCCAGCGGCAGCGGGAAAAGCACGCTGCTGAACATCCTGGCCGGCCTGGACCGGCCTTCGGCGGGTCAGGTGTTGGTCGGCTCCAGGGACCTGCTGGACGTTTCCGATAGCGACCTCGTGATGTACCGGAGGTTGGAGGTGGGATTTGTTTGGCAGGCCACCGGGCGTAACCTGGTGCCCTATCTCTCCGTTGCCGACAACATCGAACTGCCCATGGCCCTGGCCGGACAGCCGGCCAAAGCGCGCCGCGCCTGGTCTGGGGAATTGTTGGAGTCTCTGGGCATGACCGGCAAAGCCGGCCGCTTTCCCCACCAGTTGTCCGGCGGCGAACAGCAACGGGCCGCCATTGCCGTGGGCCTGGCCAACAAACCTCCCCTGCTTCTGGCCGATGAGCCCACCGGAGAGTTGGACACCGAGAACGCCGACAACATCTTTCAGATGATCCGCGGCCTGAGCCGCTCCTACGGCGTAACGGTGGTCACCGTAACCCACTACCAAGGCGTTTCCCAGTTTGTCGACCGCGTGGTGAATATCCGGGATGGCCGCATCGGCTCCGAGACCTTTTCCCGGTCCGATTACCAGCGTGACGGCGGAACCGTGGAAGACGAGTACGTGGTCGTGGACCAGGCAGGGCGGCTCCAACTCCCACTGGAGTTGGCGGAGCGCTTTCGCCGCGGGGGCCTGGCCAGGATCCAGACGGAAGGCGGGCAGATCACCATTGAGCCGCCGGGCTCCAACCCTCGCCTACCCAGGAACAGGAGCTGAGCGTTGCCGGACGTTAGAGGAACCATCGAACAATCTCCAACCGGGGCCAGCGGACCGGTAATCTCGGCCCAGGGCGTAAGCCGGGTCTTCGGCTCAGGCGCCACCGCCGTCACCGCGCTGTCATCCATCGACCTCACTTTGGAGCAGGGGGAGTTTCTGGCGGTGACCGGGCGTTCCGGCTCCGGCAAGACCACCCTGCTCAACCTGCTCTCCGGGCTGGACCGCCCCAGCGCCGGCACGGTGCGTTTCCACGGGGACGATCTGGCGGAAATGCGGGAGGCGGACCTGGTGGATATGCGGCGGCATAAGATCGGGTTTGTTTTCCAGTCCTTCGGGCTCATGCCCTTGCTGTCCGCCCAGGAGAACGTGGAATTGCCGCTGCACATCGGTGGCATGTCCTGGCGGGAGCGGAGGCAGCGGGCTGACGAGGCCCTGAAGGCGGTGGGGCTGGGCAGCCGGGCCCGCCACCGGCCCTTTGAACTCTCCGGCGGCGAACAACAGCGGGTGTCCATCGCCAGGGCCCTGGTGACCGCGCCTGAAGTGGTATTCGCCGACGAACCCACCGGTGAACTCGACACCGCCACGGCCCGGTCCATCGCCGAGACCTTGGGCGAGGTCGCCTCGTCCCGACGGGCCGCTGTGATCGTGGCCACCCATGACCTCGATCTGGCGGCCACGGCCCAGCGGCGTGTGGACCTGGTGGACGGCCAGATCGTTCCCCAGGGCTAGCATCACTCCCTGTTTCCCCTCCAGCCGCCCGGTTGGAGTCCATTTCCGCATGCGCCTTGCCGTCTTTTTGAGGGTCGAAGTTCAGGGTGACAACGCATTCTCTGCCGCGTGCCAAAAATCCGGGAGTGGAAATGACATTGGCTTAAAACTATGCCGGCCATGGCCTGGATACAGATAAGACATACATCGAGGCTAATCCCAGACGCGGCCACAGGCCGGAATTGGGTAAAAAAAATATCGAGCCACCTAAAAATCAGGTGAAATGGGAGCAATGCCGGTGGGACCTCGCGGGATGGTTGCACGGGTAATTTTGCTCACCAAGCCTAAGAAATAGACGAGCGGCCGCCGATCTGTCCGATGTGGGCGAAACAGGGAGATCGATGCTGGCAACGCGGAATAAAAACGAAATTCGCAACAAGCCCACGAATCAAGAAAACCGGAATCTTGGCGGCCTTCACCCGAGGGCAGCCGCCTTAACCGGGCCGGTCTGATATACTTGCCGTCCTCAGTGCTAGGGAGGCCGGTTGATGGTAACGAGCGGCGCAAATAAGTCGATTGGGACCTCCGTCAGGCGCAAGGGAGACCGCCGCTTGATTACCGGCGGCGGTAGATACACCGGAGACGTTCAGCCCAGCAACGCGCTCTTCATGGCGGTCCTCCGCAGTCCCCACGCCCATGCCCGCATCCTAAATCTGGACGTTGGCCCCGGCCGCACCGCACCCGGAGTGGCGGCTGTGTTCACCGGGAAGGACATCAACGCCAGGTGCCGGAAGGAATTCCCCTTGAGTGGCGTCAAGCCCCACATGAAGGCCAAGGGCAGGCTTCCCATGGCGGAAGATTTGGTGCGGTACGAGGGCGAACCCGTGGCGGTGGTATTGGCGGATAGCCCTTATCACGCCAAAGACGCCCTGGAGCTGATCGACATCGATTACGAGATGCTGCCTGCCGTGGTCAATGTTGAGGCTGCCCTGGAAGACGGGTCTCCTTTGGTGCACGAGGACCTTGGCACCAACCAGTGCCTTCACTCGGTCAGATCGGCCGGAGATCCGGAAGGGGCATTCAAAGACGCGCACGGTGTGGTCTCGCTAAGGTTGGAGGAGCCACGGCTGGTGCCCAACCCGATAGAGCCCCGGGCGGTGGTGGCGAGCTTCGAGAGGGGCAGCGGCGATCTAACCCTCTGGCTGTCCACCCAGGCCCCGCACCAGGAACGGGGCACCTTGGCGGACATCCTGGGCTTTCCCGAACACAGGTTGCGGGTGATTTCGGTGGACGTCGGCGGCGGATTCGGTTGCAAGATCGACGTCTACCCGGAAACGGTCATGGCGGCGATGCTGTCCATCGAGACCGCCCGTCCGGTGAAGTGGGTCGAGGAGCGGCAGGAGGTGTTCACCTCGACCATCCACGGCCGAGGCGAGATCCAAAACGTGCAGGCGGCTTATTCGTCCGATGGGGCTTTGTTGGGCATGCGGATACATTTCTACACCGATCTGGGCGCCTACTGTTTCGGCGGAAACCACGGCGTCGCCGACATACTGACTCCGTCGGGCGCCACTGGGGCGTACCGGGTGGAGAACCTGGAGTGGACTACCACCGGCGTCTACACGAACAAAATGTCGATGGGGCCATACCGGGGCCACGGTCAGCACGCCTCAGCCTATGCCG
>CAYMZL010000285.1:0-3961 GCA_964394825.1 uncultured Dehalococcoidia bacterium
GGTGCCTGCTTCCGTTTCTTCGTCTTCGGCCTCTGTTTCCGGTTCTTCGGCTTCGGCTTCTGCGGCTTCGGGCTCTTCTACTTCGGGCTCTTCTGCTGCCTCAGCTTCCTCTTCTGCTTCTGCGGTTTCCTCTTCGGCTACAGGCTCTTCTTCAGCAACTTCCGCCACGGCTTCTTCCGCCGCTTTCTCTTGGGACGCAGACTCTTCGTCGGCAGCTTCCGCTCTTGCTTCCGCCGCCAGGATGCGGGGCTGAGTTATCTCGGGGCCAACGTCGGTTTCCAGGTCGATGGGACGGACCTCGGCCACCTGCTTACGTTCAAGTATCTCCATGAGACGCCAGTGTTTATTCTTGGAGATGGGCCTGGTCTCTTCGATGCGCACAGTGTCGCCCAAGCGGCACTGGTTCTCCGGGTCGTGGACGTAGAACCGGGCCACCCGGCGCATCTGTTTCCGGTAGAGCCGGTGGCGCTGTTTCCAGACCATCTCCACGATGGCGGTCTTGTCTTGATTGGTCCGCACGACCGCGCCGACGCGGACCTTGCGCATGGTTCTTGCCACTAACCAGCCTCCTGAATCTGCCGCTCTTTTATCACTGTCCGGAGCCTGGCGATGGTCTTTCTAAC
The DNA here is from genome assembly GCA_964394825.1 of uncultured Dehalococcoidia bacterium. GTDB lineage: Bacteria > Chloroflexota > Dehalococcoidia > Lucifugimonadales > UBA3495 > UBA9611. The sequence continues at coordinate 624 of CAYMZL010000285.1, forward strand.
CGAGTGGGGTTCGTTGGAGTTGGGCAACTGGTTGGTTGCGGCACGGAAACGAAGGTTCATCAGTTCCCTGCCGGCCTTGACCAGTTCCTCGTACAACTGGTCGTTGCTGAGTTCTCTTATCTCGTGGACACGCATATCAAACCAATCCGTTGGCCACCGCAGCGGCCAAGCGGTCTCTGACTACCGTCTTAGTGGTGATGGGCAGTTTCCGCGAGGCCAGCCGCAGTGCCTGGACCGCCTCTTCGTGGGGCACGCCGGCCACCTCGAAGAGTATCCGGCCCGGCTTGACCACGGCCACCCAGTAGTCCACGGCGGCCTTTCCGCCGCCCATCCGGGTTTCAGCGGCTTTCTTGCTGACCGATTTATCGGGGAAGATGCGGACCCAGACCTGTCCGCCGCGCTTCAGGTGCCGGGTCACGGCGACACGGGCGGCCTCTATCTGGCGAGCGGTTATCCATGAGGCTTCCATGGCCTTAAGACCGATTTCCCCAAAGGAAACAGAGCTTCCCGTGGAGGCGGCGCCCCGCATCTTGCCACGGAAATGCTTCCTAAATTTTGTCCGCTTGGGCTGCAGCATGGATGGCTCCTAGTCCGGTCCCTATTCGGGGTTTTCCAGGTCGATGGACTCCAGGGCTTCCTCGATATCCTCCGCCTGGACGGTGACTTCAATGTTTTCCAGTTCCTCAACCTCTTCCGGCTGGGGAGGAAGTATCTCGCCGTGATAGACCCAGGTCTTGACGCCGACCTGTCCCATGATTGTGTGCGCCTCGGCCAATGAGTAGTCGATGTCGGCCCGGAGCGTATGGAGGGGCACCTGGCCCAGCATCAGCTTTTCGACGCGGGCGATCTCAGAGCCGGTGATGCGGCCCTTGATGATGATCTTGATTCCTTTAGCCCCGGCCTGCATGGCCCTCTGGGCGGCCTGGCGCATCGCCCGGCGGTAGGCAACCCGGCGCTCCAACTGGTCGGCCACGTTCCGGGATACCAGATAGGCGTTGGTCTCGGGTTGTTCAATCTCGATGATATTCAGTTGTATGCGGCTTTCGGTGATGGCCTCGAGCTTGGAGCGCAGATTCTTTACCCGCTCTCCGTCCCGGCCGATCAGGATTCCCGGACGCGCCGAATGGATATTGATCACGCTATCTTGAGCGCCGCGGTCGATCTCGACCAGGGCGATGCCCGCATCGGAGAACGCTTTGTATTCGTTCTTGATACTTTCGCGCAAGCGAAGGTCCTGAGTCACCAGGTGACGGTAAGAACTGCTGTTTGGCGCGTACCAGTGGGCCTTCCAATCCTTGATGATTCCCAGCCGGAACCCGTATGGGTGGGTCTTATGCCCCATGCCTAGCTCCTATTCCTCGTCTTCGTCCACAACCACCATCAGGTGGCTGGAGCGTTTGATTATCCGGCCGATGCGGCCCCTGGCCCTTGGCCGGAACCGTTTCAGCGACTTGGCGTTATCCGCCGATATATGGACGATCCGGAGATTGTCCCGGTTCATCAACATGTTGTTCTCGGCGTTGGCCGCCGCGGACGCCACCACCTTGGCCACTGACTTGGCCCAGGGCGAGGTCAGCAGGCTCAGGTTGTTCAGGGCTTCTTCGACGCGCTGACCCCTGACCAAGTCCAAGATGGGCTTGAGCCTCTTCTGGGAAGCCCCCAGTTGTTTGGCTAATGCTCTGACCGGCGGCAATCGGTTACCTCACCCGGCTGGTCCGTTCGGACCTTGATACGTGTCCACGGTATGTCCTGGTGGGAGAGAACTCCCCCAACCGGTGGCCAACCATGTTCTCCGTGATAAACACCGGCACGTGCCGGCGGCCGTCATGCACTCCGATGGTCAGGCCGACCATCTCGGGCATGATCATCGAGGCGCGGGCCCACGTCCGGATGACCGTATTGGCCCCGGAGCGTTGCACCGCTTCCACTTTCTTCATGAGCTTGGGATGTGTGTACGGTCCCTTTTTTATCGATCTGGACATCCTAGCGTCTCCTGGTCCGGCGCATGATGAACTTGCTGGACGCCTTCTTCTTGCGCCGTGTCTTGTAACCCAACGTCGGTTTACCCCAGGGCGTCTTGGGCCCCGGCATGCCGATGGGAGAACGTCCCTCGCCACCGCCGTGGGGATGGTCCACCGGGTTCTTGGCCACGCCGCGCACATGGGGGCGGCGGCCCTTGTGGCGGGAGGCCCCCGCCTTGCCCAGGCTTTCGTTCTTGTGGTCGGGATTGGAAAGTTGCCCAACGCTGGCGCGGCAGCGAAGCAAGATCCGGCGCATCTCGCCCGAGGGCAGACGTATCAGGACGTACTCGCCTTCCCGGGACAGTACCTGGGCGCCGGTGCCCGCCCCACGGACCATCTGACCGCCCCGGCCCGGAGTCAGCTCCAGGTTGTGGACCACTGTTCCGGTGGGGATGTTCTGCAGGGGCAGACAATTGCCCAAACTAATCTCGGCGTCCGGTCCGGATTGGACGAAAGCGCCCACTTCCAAACCATGGGGCGCCAGGATATAACTCTTCTCGCCGTCGACATAAAAGATCAAGGCTATGCGGGTGGTCCGGTTCGGGTCGTACTCGATGGACTTCACCCGGCCCGGCACTCCGTCTTTCATCCGCTTGAAATCGATCTGCCGGTACATGCGCCGCGACCCGCCACCCCGGCTCCGCGTGGTGATGCGGCCCCGGTTGTTGCGTCCGGCATGGTTGGCCTTGGGCTCCAACAGGGATTTCTCCGGCTTTTTGGCGGTGATCTCCTCGAAGGAGGGACGCACCGCGTTCCGGGTTCCCGGCGTCCTCGGCTTTAGGTTCTTCAACGGCATGGCGAGGTCTCTACAGCCCCTCTATCAGGTTGATGCGGTCGCCCTGTTTCAGCGTTACGACCGCCTTTTTGGTGTCGGGCTGCTTGGTGATGCGCGGGCCGTAGCGCTTCATCTTTCCCCGCAACTTTGTGATGTTCACATCCAGCACGGTGACGCCGAAGTTCTTCTCAACGGCCTCTTTAACCTCCACCTTGTTGGCCCGGGGGGCGATGTGGAAGGTGTACTTGCCCGATTCCTGCAGGAGGGTGCTCTTCTCCGTGATGGTGGGCTTGATGAGTACGCGGTGGATATCCATCTAAGCCTCCTCATCCGGATTTTCCGCAGGCGGCGTTTCCGCAGGCTCCGAATCAGGGGCCGGGGCCTCAGCGGCAGGCTCTACCGCCGCTCTGGCGGTGGTCCGGCGGCGGCGGGGCCGCGGCTTGGGAGCTTCCTCTTCGATGGGCGTCTCAGCGGGCGTCTCAGCGGCGGCCTCGGTCGACCGGGCGGTGGTCCGGCGGCGGCGGGGCCGGGGGGCCGGGGTT
>CAYMZL010000286.1:0-1255 GCA_964394825.1 uncultured Dehalococcoidia bacterium
GATACGCAATAGGAGCAGTCGATGCAGACGGCGGGGTCGATGTAAAACATCTCCTCTTGGTCCGTGGTGGCGATACAGTCAACGGGGCAGACCTCCACGCAAGAGGCGTCCTTAACCCCCGTACAGGGTTCGGTGATTACATAGGGCATACCATTCTCTTAGTGGAAGATCCTGGGGTTTTGCCGGTCTTTTTTCCGGGAGTTTAGACGCAACAATACCCCAAAATAGACCAATGACAGGTACATTTTCAAATCGGTAACTTATTTTGTCAAGGGATAGTATATGATATATTATATTGGGTGATTGGTGGTGCTCAAAGGGGGACTGAATGGAACTTAGGGAACTTATCAGCTTTTACCACGTTGCCAGGGTGCGCAGCGTTTCCAAGGCGGCGAGGACCCTTGAGTTGGGCCAGCCGACGGTGACGACCCACCTTCGGAAATTGGAAGATGAGTTTGGAATCACCCTCTTTGACCGCATCAAGCGTCCGATCCAGTTGACCTCTGAGGGGATTACTCTTCTGGAACTGGTGACCCCGGTGGTCACATCCGTGGACGCGCTGAAGACCCAGATGGACTACGCCGAACGGCGGGGTTCCTTCGTGGTCGGCGCCTACCCCGACCTGGTGACCCATCACCTGCCCAAAGGCATCCAGAAGTTCCGGGACGCTTACCCGGACGTCCGTATCCGGCTGCTTGCCCGGTCCTATAACCCCCTGATTCAATTAGTCCGTTCCGGTGAGATCGATCTGGCATTCTGTTCCACACCCCCGGCCGACGATTCGTCGCTGGAGTTCAAAGAACTGTTTACCTACAACACCGTTCTGTTGACTCCTCCCGGACACGAGCTGTTGCACGGCCTCCCCATCAAACTCGAGGACATCGCCTCCTGGCCGCTGATCCTGCCGGCCCCGGAGAGCCTGTTGCGCCAAAAGGTAGAACAGGCCTTCAAGAGCCGTGGGCTGTCGGCCGACGTAGTGCTGGCTCTGGACGATACCGAGTCCATGAAACGCTACGTTGAGATCGGCATGGGAATCGGGATCGGAAACGACTTTACCCTGCACGCCGACGACCACCACCGGTTCGGGGTTGTCCGCCTCGACCACCTGTTCCCCAGTTCGGTCATCGGCGTCTGCACCCTGAAGGGCAAGTTCGCTGGACAGGCGGTCAGTAATTTCGTCGAGATGATGTCCGAGCAGATCCGGGGCTTTCACGCCGAACTGTGGTCGTGGGAAGAAGAAAACGAAAAAAGGACT
>CAYMZL010000286.1:1355-3952 GCA_964394825.1 uncultured Dehalococcoidia bacterium
CAGGTGGCAAGACCTGCTTCAGACGCCGCGCCAACTGAGACCTGGCCAGGAGCACGTACCGTCCGCATTCCCGGCAGGTCATACCGATGTCGGCGCCGAGTCTGGTGACAGTCCAGAGCGACCCGCCACAGGGGTGGGGTTTCTTCATCCGCAGCACGTCGCCGATCTTTAGCTCTAGGGCCATCCCTTGCCATCAGCCTCAAGAACTTGGTTGATGCTCTCCCTGAGTTTGTCCGCTTCGCGGGCCGCGGCTTGGGCAAAATCGGTCCCGTTGGAAGCGTAGATGATCCCCCGGGAAGAGTTGATCAACGCGGCCCGGCCCCGGCTGTCGGCGCCCAGCCGCACCGCAGCTTCCAGGGCGCCGCCCTGAGCGCCAACCCCCGGTATCAGCAAGGGCATGGCGGGACAGGCCGCCCGGACCTCCCGCAACTGGTCCGGCGCCGTCGCGCCCACCACCAACCCCAGGTTCCCCTTCGTGTCCCATTCACGGCAAGCTATGGCCATGTTCCGGTAGAGGGGCATATCCCCCTCCTCCGTCACTATCTGGACATCTTGGAAGTCGGCCGAGCCGGGGTTGGACCCACGGCACCAGACGAACACACCTTTGTCCTCGTCTTCCAGGAACGGTGATACCGAATCGTGGCCGCCCCAGGCGTTGATGGTTATGGCGTCGAATCCCCATACTTCGAACATGGCCTTGGCGTAGGCCTGGGCGGAGGGGCCGATGTCCCCCCGTTTGGCGTCGCCGATGATGATTGCCTCCGGCGCGGCGCTTCGGATGTGGGCGACCGTTTTTTCCAGGTCTTGGAGGCCGGGCAGACCCAACGCCTCATAGAAGGCCAGGTTGGGTTTGTAGGCGCAAACAAGTCCGGCGGTGGCATCCACGATGGCCCGGTTGAACTCGTAAACGCTGGCAACGGGCATCCTGGCTGGGTCGGGGTCCAACCCCACGCAGACCAGGCTCTTTGCCGCTTCTGATGCCCGTTCCAACCGGTCGGTAAAGCCGCTCATCATCCTCCCCGATCCGCCTTGATCCCAAAGATGGCCGCGGTCGCCAGGTGCGAAAAGTATACACGAACCCTAGGCAGGCCCTGCCAGTGCGGTGTTATCTCAATTATGAAAATAATGGCCCGTGGTCCCGATGGAATCGGGGCTCCGTTTACGGCTCCCTCTGTCACCCCGAGCGTAGAGAGGGGTCTCGTTTTTACTGCGTGACCACTCCCAGTTGAAACGAGATTCTTCGTCGGCCTTCGGCACTACTCAGAATGACTGTTTTAAGGCCAGCCTTGCCAGCGCCCGGCCCGCGGATGTGCTCCCGTATTGCTAGAGGCCAAACCGGGTTGTTAACATAACGGGGCTGGATACAGGAGGGCGGGATTGGACCTGGGCGCCGACCTTGTCGAGGGCAGATTCCTGGAGCGGGTTAACCGCTTCCTGGCCATGGTCGAGTTGGACGGGCGGGAAGTGGGGGTCCACGTAGCCAACTCGGGCCGCATGAAGGAGCTGTTCGTGCCCGGCTGCCGGGTCTTGGTCCGCCCGGTCTCCCCGGACTCCAATAAGAACCGCAAGACCAAGTTTGACCTGGCCCTGGTGGACATGGGCCATGCATTGGCCTCCGCGGACGCCCGGATGCCCAACGCGCTGGTCGCCGAGGGCGTGGCCAACGGCCACCTGGAACAATTCGCCGGTTACCCCGAGATACGCCGGGAGGTCACCTTTGGCGACAGCCGCTTGGACTTGATGCTCGAAGGCCCGTCGGGCCGATGCTACATCGAGGCCAAGTCGGTAACCCTGGTGGAGAATGGGGTCGGCCTGTTCCCGGACTCCCCCACGGTCCGGGGAGCCAAACACCTCCGCACCCTTGAGGCTGTTCTTGAAGCCGGCCACCGGGCCGCAGTGATCTTCGTGATTCAAAGACCCGACGCCGGCGCGTTCGCCACCAACGATCCGGCCGACCCCGCCTTGGCCCAGGCCTTTCGGTCCGCCGTGGCGGCGGGGGTCGAAGCCTACGCCTACAACTGCCAAGTGACTGAGCGGTTGCTCCGGCTGGACCAGGCCCTTCCCATCCGGCCCTATGCCGAAGCGGTGGGCAATGGCTAAAGAAACCCCCATGGCCGCCAGGCTCATGGACGTCTACCACCGCTTCCACGCTGCCTACGGGGCCCAGCACTGGTGGCCCGGCGAAGGTCCATTCGAAATCATCGCCGGGGCCATCTTGACCCAGTCGGCGGCGTGGACCAACGTGGAGAAAGCCCTGGCCAACATGCGGGCCGCCGGCTGTTGGTCCATGGAAGCCGTGCACCAACTCCCGGAAGCGGAACTGGCGAATCTGGTGCGCTCGTCTGGGTACTTCAACGCCAAGGCCCGGAAGTTGAAGGCCTTCGCCGCCCACGTGGCCATAAACCACCAGGGAGACCTGGACCGTTTCTTGTCCCAGCCCACCGGTCCACTTCGCGAGGAGCTGCTATCCATCCACGGCATCGGAGAGGAGACCGCCGATGACATCATCGTCTATGCCGCGGGCAAGCCGTCATTCGTGATTGACGCCTACACCCGGCGGATAATGGACCGCATGGGCATCGCCCCTGACGCTGCCC
>CAYMZL010000287.1:0-3944 GCA_964394825.1 uncultured Dehalococcoidia bacterium
TGCTGTATGGGATGGAGGCGGTTGCCGTCGGACAGGCCCTCGATGGTAAGCACCTGGGCGTCGCGCGCTTCGTAGGCCAGGTAGGTGCAGGCGCTGACCGCCTTCCCGTTCACCAAGATAGTGCAAGTGCCGCAGACCTGCAGGTCGCAGGAACGTTTGGCCCCCTTGAGGCTAAGACGGTCCCGCAGCAGGTCCAAGAGCATCAGTTGGGGCGGGATGTCCAGGGAGACCCGGCGCCCGTTGACGGTAAGCTCGATGGGGATGATTCCAATGTTCCCGTTATCTCGCCCGTTTTTTCGATCGGTGCTCGACAATGTACCCCTCCAGCCGTTCAGGCTGCCGCACGGCGGTCCGCAGGCGCCGCCCCTACTGCTTCGGCCAACACGCGTTCCAGGAAGACGCGGACCAAGTGCTCCTTGTAATCGGCGGCCCCGTGCAGATCGTCCATCGGTTGGACCGCTTGGGCTGCCATTCGGCCGGCCTCGTCCAGCACCGATGCGCCTGATTGTGATCCCGATTCCATCGGGATCCCCAAGAGATCGCCAACGTTCTTGCCCCGAAGCAACTCTTCGGCTTCCGGTACCCGAACCGGCTTGGGCCCCACGGAGCCCACGGCGATCCGGGCTTCGGCCACTGACCCGTTTTCCAGCCTGACGGCTACGCCCAAGCCCAGGGTCGGACGTTGGTGGTACCCGAATTTTTGGTAGGCCGCCTGCATCTCCGGAGCAAACTGGGGCACGGAAACTGAAGTGAGCATCTCACCCTCTTCCAAACAGGTCTCATAGGGACCCAAGACCAGTTGGTCCAAGGGAATCGTCCTGCTTCCATCGGCCCCCTGTGCCTCGGCGCGGGCGTCGTAGAGGAGCAGGAAGGCCGCCGGGTCGGAATGGGGTTCGGCGAAGCATAGATTGCCGCAAAGAGTGCCCACATTGCGCACCCTCACGTTGGCCACGTTGGCTTCGGCCCCGGCGATGAGGGGGTACCGGTCCGCCACTTCCGGAGACAGCTCCAGAGCCCTATGGGTAACCGCCGGGCCGATATGCAGTTCCCCAGCGGACCGGTCGTACTCCAACTGGTCCAATCCCGGCACCGTCTTGAGGTTGACCAGATGCCCGTACCGCAGCAGCCCCTCTTTCATGGCCAAGAGCAGTTCCGTGCCGCCGGCGTAGAGCGCCGCCTCGTCGCCGTGCTGTTCCAACAGGGAAACGGCGTCAGCCACGGTCTCGGGCTCATGCATCCTAAAGGGGCGTATCAGCTTGCGCTCCCTTGCGTTCGCGTGTGTTCTTAGACAGGCAGGTTGGATGGAAGCACCGCCCCGATACCGTCGGGGCGAGGTCAGGGTCATGATAGACCGGGCCGCCCAGCCTGACAAGCCAGCCATCGACGGGGGTGGATATCGATCAAAACCGCCGCCGTGGCCAACTCCACCGCAGCGGTGGGAGAAAGCTGTATCAAAGACGCAGAAGGCAACCGGGTAGACCGGCCGGTGGAAGGCTGGCCGGTCTAGATATTACAATCGCCGGTCACACAACGGATCCAGTATCCAAACAAGGAGCCCGATATGAGGTAGGCATGTGAGGGTTGTGAGGCTGTGGTCGAGGGAGAGACCGCTGACGCAGCAGATGTCGGACGCCCATGTCCATCAGATGATGGCGGGCCGGAACCGATCCGCATCATCGGCATAGTTGATGAACATCGCACCCAAACCGGCCCACGGGCCTCTTTTTGCCTCTATCGTGACCAGTGAAGAGTTACGGATAGCCGTTCTTTTGTCAGGCGACCGGTGTCCCGTTCTCCCGGATCATGCGGTCGATTTCCGTCAGAGCGAACGCGCCTAGCCGTTTTTGGAGAGCGATTTTGGCGGGGTCCTTTTCGCTCAGGTTTCCGATCACCACGATGTTTTCGTCGTTCAAGGCGGTGGCGGGCGCGGTGTAGTTGAAGCTGCCGGCAATAATCACCTGCTCGTCGATGACCATCAGTTTGTGGTGCAACTTGCCGAGACCTCTGGTGCGCCGGGTCAAGTAGATTTCGGCGCCCTCGCTGGCCAACGGCCGGGTTGCGGCCCATTTCTGGTTCCCTTGCGCCCGGTCCAGGATGCCGCGAACAGCAACTTTCCCACGCTGGACGGCGATCATTGCGTCGTCTATGCCGGAAGACGTGGCAAAGGTGAAGATGGCGAAGTCGATGCGGCGTTGGGCCTTTAGCATCTGCTTCATCACCTCCATCTCCGGGGAGTGGTCCGGGGCAAACAAGACTTTCACCGGCACATTGGACACCTGGTATACGGCGGGTTTGGGATCGTGCCGCTCCCTCTTCTGGCCAAAGGTGCCGGACCACAGCTCTTCGAACTCCCTCTTGAAAACAGTGGCCGTACGCTTGCCCTTGATAATCACGATGTGGTTGAGGTTGGAGCTGGTGCCCGTGGGCGTGAAATTAGTGGACCCAGTGAGGACCTCGGCCCTGGCGCTGGTTCTCCAATCTTTCACCATGAATTTCTGGTGGAAGATATTGGGATTCAGGTCGGTGATCACCGGGACCTTGGCCCGGAGCAGGGCCGCGTACATCTCCCGGTTATGCATATTTTTCCCGCCCGGCGTCCAAGGGTCTTCCAAAGGCTTGGTTTCGGTGAGATAGTCCCGCTCCAAGACCACCCGCACCCGCACCTTTCGTTTGCGCGCCCTTAAAATCGCCTCGGTGATCGGCAGGGATTCCAACTCCTGGACCGCTATCTCCAGGGTTCTATCCGCGGAATCGATGAAGCCGGTGATTGTTTGTTCAAGATTGTCCGGAGAGCCCAACTGCGTAGGCCCCATGAACAGTTCGATACCCCCAACTACCAAAGACATATCTGCCTCCTGCGCCCATGTGATAGGCCAGATGGAAAAGCAATCGCGGTATCCCGCTGGGTCAAATCAGCAGGGTACGGTGATTAGGACTGGTCTTCGGTGGGAGCGGACGGGGCGTTCTCCTGCACCGACCGGATGCCGTTTTCCGCGTTGGCCTTCGAGGAATATCCCTCGGCCGAATCGGCGATGATATTCCCGTTTTGATGCCGGAGCCGCCACCTGTATTCCCCAGCCCGGTCTTGGTATAACTCGAACGTTGCAGCCATTTTCCCCCCTTCTGATTCCCGAAATATGTTCTTCTGCCGCATAAAATCGGCTTGATCCGGCCGGGTCGAGCGCTGATTAAACCGCCATACCGGGTAATCACTGAGCATGTCCGCATCAGCGATATGATGGGCCGGCCGCGTCGTGCGGTTTCTCAGCTTGACCGGCTCGAAGAATAACGGAATTCAGATGCTCATTCGCAACAAGAACGGTTAATCAAGAATATATAGCGGAGTTTGTGGTTCTTAATCGTCTCATAGGGTATCGATTTTTATGTTACCAGATTAGTAATTAAGATTCCAAATGTCAACAACTGCCCGGCTAAGAGTTGAGGTGTTTATCCGTAAACGCCCCGACTCCAAGTACATTTGGAGATTGTTATTTTATCCCCGGCGTCATTAGGCGCACGGCGCTCCCGTTTCGGAACGCCACGGACCTGGTTATTGTGGACATGTGGATAGTGGCGGTATTACTATTCCTCAATAACGGCCGTCGAGAGGAGCGATTCCGCCATCGGGGAAAGAATCGACCGTTCCCCGTCGCACAAACTAAAGGAAAAACCGGCAAACCTTTCGACGGTTCTCCCGATTTACTATAATGACGAGGAACCTGCCTTCCATACCCATGTAAGGCTCGTATGAAAGACGAAAGAAAAACGAAAAAACAGTTGTTGGACGAACTGGCCGAATTGCGCAGGCAGATCGGGATCGGTTATTACGGCCTAGGTCAACATGAGCAGGCCATAGAGGGCTACGATGAGGCCGTCCGCCTCAACCCCAAGCATGCCGCGGCTTACAACAACCGGGGGAACGCCTACCACGCCCTAGGTCAACA
>CAYMZL010000288.1:0-3920 GCA_964394825.1 uncultured Dehalococcoidia bacterium
CTTTCCGTCGAAGGCCATTAGTGGGAGCCCGTTCTGGGAAGGATCTAGCGGCCTCCGCCGGCAGCAGCTCCGCCGCCACGGCGGGCGCCGCCGCCACGGGCGCCGCCACGGGCTCCTCCGCCCCTTCGGCGCCGGCCGCCCCGGCCGCCGCCACGGAACTCCTCGACGATGTCCTCGGCGAACCGAATCTTACCGGCATCGGGAATCAGGACCGGAATATCGACGACGTCGCCCAAGTCTCCGTCTTCTTCTTCTTCGTCCTCTTCTTCATCTTCGTCGTCATCGGACAACTCGACGTCGTCCAGAGTGAAAGCGCCCAAGTCTTCAACACTGAGGCCTTCGACCCCGGCAGTCTCCACGGATTGAGCGGCCTGTTCTTCTTCTTCCCGGATCAGGGCTTCAAGGATGCTGTCCTCGTCGACCGCTTCTTGGGGAGCCTCGGCCGCTGCTTCCTCTGTTGTGGCTTCGACGGCCGCCGGTTCCGCGACATCGGTCCCCGCCTCTTCGGCGGCGACGGCATTCGCTTCCTCAACGATGGCGATCGCTTCTTCCACGGCCTCAGCGGCTGCCTCCGCCGCTACTTTCGGATCATCGGCGGTTTTAGTTGCCGCGCCGGCGCCGGCTGCAATCGTTTGCTTGATCTCTTCCCACTCGGTCATGCCCTTGATGTCCAGTCTCCAGCCGGTTAAACGGGCGGCCAACCGGGTATTTTGGCCCTCTTTGCCGATGGCCAGGGAGAGTTGCCGGTCCGGCACCACCACGATGGCGGTCTGCTCTTGCTCCAACAATTCCACGTGGACCGGTTCCGAAGGGCTAAGGGCGTTGGAGATGAACGACTTGGCGTCTTCATCCCAAGACACGATGTCGATCTTCTCGCCCTGAAGTTCGTTTACGATGCTCTGGATCCGGTTGCCCCGGATGCCTATGCAGGAGCCCACCGGGTCGATGCCCGGCTGGGTGGCGCTCACGGCGACTTTGCTGCGGAAACCGGCCTCCCGGGCAATGGCCTTGATCTCGACCACGCCGTTGTAAACCTCAGGCACCTCAATCTCAAACAGCCGCTTGAGCATGTTCTTGTGGCTTCTGGAGACCAGGATCTCCGGCCCTCTGGGCGTGCTCCGCACGCTCATCAAGTACACCTTGGTGCGCTGTCCCTTGCGGTAGCGCTCTGTGGGAGCCTGCTCTTCGTAAGGGAGGATCGCTTGAGCGCGGCCCAAGTCCAGGGTGATGGCGCGGCCGGGCTCGGCCTGTTCAATCACGCCGGAGACGATGTCGCCCTCGTGCTGCTGGAACTCCTGGTACAGGAGGTCCCGTTCCGCTTCCCGGAGGCGCTGCAACACCACCTGCTTGGCGGTTTGCGCCGCGATCCGGCTGGCATTGTGGGGCAGTGGTTCGGCGGCGGCGACCTCATCACCGAGCTCGGCGCCCTTTTTGATGCTCTGGGCGTCGGCGACGGTAATCTCTTTTTCAGCGTCCTCAACCGTTTCCACCACGGTTTTCAGCGCAAAAACGCTCACATCCCCGGTGTTTGGGTTGAGCGTTACGGAGATATTCTGGCCTGAAGCCGGATTGTCTTTCTTGAAAGCCGACGCCAGGGCAACCTCAATCGCTCCGAGCACTTGCTCCCGGGGCAGGTGCCGCTCTGCCGCCAACTGGGTCAACGCAATCAGAAAATCGCTTTTCATCGGTTCGCACCCCTCCCGATTCCCGGACGGAAAACGTTTGTCTCCGTCAGCAAGAAAGCGGGTTGTTTGTACCCGCTCTCTAAGGAAGGACTATATGTAGAGCCAGTATAGCATCGCCACGGCTGAGTTTTCAAGTTGCATCACCCCTCTCCAGCCTCACATAAACCTCTGCCCAGCATGCCTAGACCATTGGCCCGGAATGGCTTCAAGAAGCCCCTGATCTGTTCTCTGGTCCTTCCCTCCTTGCCCAGTCGCTGTTGCCACGCGTGAATTACGCTTGGCTCTTGCTTACCACCAGATCTTGCCCTTGGACTCCTTGGCCAGTTGTTCGTAGTCCTTGGTCCAGAGGGCCGTACTCAAGTATTTCCAGCCTCCGTCGGCCAGCAGGCACACGATATCGCCCTCATCCATGCGTTCCGCCATGCGTATGGCCCCGTAGACCACGGAGCCCGACGAAACGCCGGCGAAGATGCCCTCTTCGGCTAAAAGACGCTTGGCCGTGGAGAAGGCGTCGAAGCTGCTGACCAGCATCCTGGAATCCAGCAGAGTGATGTCCAGAATGGGTGGTATAAACCCCTCCTCCAGGCTGCGCAGTCCGGAGATGAAGTCCTCTGGCTCCGGCGCCACGGCTACCACCTTGGCCTGAGGGTTGTGCTCCTTCAGGCGGCGGCCCACGCCCATCAAGGTGCCGCCGGTGCCCAGCCCGGCAACGAACATGCTGACGTCGGGCAAGGCTTCGATGATCTCCGGACCGGTGGTCTCGTAGTGGGCGTCGGGGTTGCCGGCGTTGCCGTACTGGTACGGCATGAAATAGTCGCTGCCCCGCTTGTCCACCAGGTCCTGAGCGACTTCGATGGACCCGTTGGTGCCTCGGGAGCCGTCGGAGGGAATGATCTCGGCCCCGTATGCCTCGAGCAACTGCACCCGCTCGACGCTGACGTTCTCCGGCATGACCACGGCGACCTTATAGCCCTTCAGCCGGCCGATCATCGCCAATGAGATGCCCGTGTTGCCGCTGGTGGGCTCCAAGATGGTGCGGCTGGAGGAGATCTCTCCGTCCCGCTCCGCCTGCTCAATCATCTTGAGCGCGATGCGGTCCTTGACGCTGCCAGTGGGATTCTGCCCTTCCAACTTGGCGAATATGCGCACGCCCTCTTTGGGGCTCATGTGCTGCAACTCAACGACCGGAGTGTTGCCGATGGTGTCGATTATGCTTTTGTAGGTCAGTCTAGTAACCATATCCGCTGTATCTATCGTGGGAATATATCGTGGACTTACCCGCGCGTGAATCCACAGGGTTCCGGGCCTCTGGCAACGCCGGGATAGGCGCCGAGAGGGCGTCCGTTTTCCAAGACGCCCCCGGCCTTTTCGGTTCAGTCCGAGGCTACGGCAGCCGGCTCGTGAGGCTCGGCGATCCCGCAGAAGACTTCGTAGTCAATCAACTCGGTGACCGTGGGGTTATCTCCGCACAGCGGGCAGTCCGGGTTCCTCTTCAGACGTACTTCGCGGAAGCTCATGCTCAGCGCATCGATGAGCAGCAACCGGGAGCTGAGGGACTCGCCGATACCCAGGAAGTATTTGAGGGCCTCGGTGGCCTGGATGCTGCCAACCAAGCCGGTCAGAGCGCCCAGCACGCCGGCCTCGGCGCAGTTGGGCACCATGCCCGGAGGGGGAGGCGACGGGAACAGGCAACGATAGCAGCCCTGTCCCGGCAGGAACACGGTGGCCTGGCCGTCGAAGATCAGGATGCTGCCGTCCATCAATGGTTTGTTCAGCAGATAGCAGGCATCATTGACCAGATACCGGGTGGCGAAATTGTCGGCGCCGTTGATCACCAGGTCGTATTGGCTGATGATCTCCATGGCGTTCGAGGAATCCAGGCGGGTCTCGTGCAAGATCACGTTCACGTCCGGGTTGTAGGCCTTGATGTTGTCGTAGGCGGACTGGACCTTGGGCCGGCCCACGTCAGCGGTGTGGTGCAGCACCTGGCGCTGCAGGTTGGACAGTTCGACAACATCGAAGTCGACGATGCCTACGGTGCCCACCCCAGCCAACGAGAGGTAGATGGCGGAGGGTGAACCCAGTCCTCCGGCGCCTATAATCAGGGCTTTGGAACTCATGAGAGCGCGCTGGCCCTTGCTACCCACGTCACTCATGATGATGTGGCGGCTGTATCGTTTTACTTGCTCTGGTGTGAGCGTTAGGGGCTGTTCGGCCATGGAATGGACCCTCCTC
>CAYMZL010000289.1:0-2259 GCA_964394825.1 uncultured Dehalococcoidia bacterium
GAAGAGGGCGGGTTCGAATATGACTGCAATGCCTACAACGACGACCTGCCCTACTTCACTCAGGTCCACGGCAAACCCTGGCTGGTGGTGCCCTATTCGCTGGAGGTCAACGACTACAAGTTCTGGCGGGGCGATTTGATCACACCCAGCGATTTCTTCGAAGCGGCCCAGTCCTGTTTCGACATGCTCTACGAGGAAGGGGCGACCCACCCCAAGATGATGTCGGTGGGCCTCCACTGCCGAATCATCGGCAAGCCCTCGCGTGCCTATGCGCTGGACCAATTCCTTAAGTACGCCTCGGAGAAAGAAGGGGTCTGGTTCGCCCGGCGGGACGAGATCGCCCGCTGGTGGAAAGAGCAATACCCGGCCTAGGCGAACGCCCCAGCTTAGCAGCGCGGGAGCCGACGATAAAGAGAAGGAGGCGACTTTTGATAAAGCTGACCGACGAGATGCGTGACCTGGTGAATAACGCCCGGGAGAGCGGCAACCCATGCATCGTCGCCACCGCCTCTCCCGACGGGACACCCAACTGCGGGTATATCGGCACTGTCTTGGCCCTGGACGAAAGCTCCTTCGTCTACCGGGACCGCACCGGCCGCACGCCCCTTGAGCATATCGAAGAGAACGCCAAGGTATTGCTGCTGTACCGCCACTCGGAGCAGCAGACCGGCTGGAAGTTCCGCTGCACGGCGTCGGTGCATCGGGACGGCCCGGTCTACGAAGACGCCATCAACCGCCTCTTCGAGTCGGGCCTGATCACCGACCCGGAATCAAAGACCGCCGCCGTGGTGTTGCGGGTCGATCAGGTGCTGACCCTCTTCGGCGAGGTGCTGCAGGAGAGAGAACCCGGGCTCCTTTGGTAGCGCGGCCTACCTCCCTCCGAACTCCGGCGCCCGCTTCTCCAAGAAAGCCGACATCCCTTCATGGGGGACCGGGGTGGTGAAGATGCGGGCGAATTCCTTGATGGTGAACTCCGCGGACTCCTCTTCCCCCAACTCCAACCACTTGGCGACGATGTCTTTCTGAGACGCCAACACTTCCCGGCTCATACCCAAAAACTGGTTGGCTGTTTCGTGGGCCACGTCCATCAATGAACCGGATGGAACAACGCGGTCCACCAGCCCCATGGCCAGGGCTTCTGACGCGTCCACGGTCTCGCCGGTGAGCAGCAGGCGGCGGGCCCGGCCCAGCCCGATGGTCGGCGGCAGCAACGATGCCTCGATCACCGACGGTATGCCCACACGGACTTCCGGCAGACCCAACACGGCATCCTCAGTGGCGATGCGAATGTCGCAGGCCAAGACCAGTTCCAACGCTCCACCCAAGCACGGGCCCCGGATGGCGGCGATGGCGGGAATCGCCATCGTGAGCAGTTTTCTGGCCGGGCCGTGCAACGCCGTGATGAACGATTCGGCGTCCGACGAGTCTAGATCTTTCATCTGATGCAGGTCGACTCCGGCGGAGAAGGCGCGGTCTCCGGACCCGGTGAGGATAACGGCCCTAACGCTCCGGTCTCCATCCAACCGGTCCAACTCCGCCTTCAACGCCAGAAAAGTTTTCTTGCCCAGCAGGTTCAGCGGCCCCCGGCCCTCCAGCTTGGTCACCACTACTCCCGGTTGTGCCCCATCTGTATCAATCATTTGGCATCAGTCCTCCGGCGATTTTCGGCAGCGTCTTTCGATTGTCACCCTGACCCCGACCGCAGTCGGGGGAAGGGTCTCTTTACCGCACGTCCGAGATACTTCGTCCCGATCAGATCGGGACATGACAGTTAACAGATCCACAGGCCCAGTGAAGTTGCGTGTCTTGCTTTGACGTATAATACCGCCTCGGACGCATCGATAATGCAAACAATCATCTGGAGGCAACGGTCGTGAAGCTGCTTGTAATCACCGGCGGAAGGCACCCCTACGAAGAGTCCACCCCCATACTTGAGAGATTCCTCAAGGCTGGGGGCCATGACGTCACCACCACCGATGACGCCTCGGTGCTGGCCGACGCGGCGGGCATGAACGCCTACGACGCCCTGGTGTTCAACACCCGGCGGGAGAACGCCGCCGATTTCGCGGAGATGAAGCTGTCTTTGGCCCAGCAGAATGGAATCATCGATTATGTTAAGTCGGGAAAGGGCTTTGTCTGCCTGCACATCTCCGGGTGTGGGGCCGATTATTGGTCCGAGTTCGCCGAGATCACCGGCGGCGGCTGGGTAACCGGCGCCAGCTACCATCCCCCCTACGGGAACTTCGCCGTAAAGGTCAG
>CAYMZL010000289.1:2359-3918 GCA_964394825.1 uncultured Dehalococcoidia bacterium
CGGCTTCCGTTCACCATCATGAGTTGCATCACCAAGCTGGGTTGCCTGTTGTTGGTCGTGGGCATCCCGGTGGTCATAGTGGCGCTGGTGATATATCTGAACTGACCGAGCTCCCCGGCCCCGGTCATCGACAATAAACGCCCCGGTCGATCGGGGCGTTTATTGTTGCATCGAAATGCGGTTGGGAACCTGGCTATCCGGCGTCTTTGGCCGCGATGTGCTGGACGGCCGGCTTAATTGGGAACCAGGTTAGGAGTAGGCTCGACGGGCAACCCTGGGTGGCCGGTCAATTTCTCTCCTATATCTTGCATCTCACGCGCCCTCTTTTTCACCGCAGGGAGGACGGATTCAATCTTATCGATGTCCAGATCAGCCGCTACACCGGGGTAGCCGGCGCGCTCGATCATCGGTCCCAGTTTTTTGCCTTCCATCTGTTCCATGACCCAAGCGAGAGGATCGGTTACCAGCGTCCTGTCCCAATAGATCCGATGGTTCTTATTCCTGGGGCCATAGTGGTAATGAGGGCCATCCCAGAAAAGGTCGAAGGCCATTATCTCGGTCTCTTCCACATAGGTCTTTCCGGGGGTGCCGGCCAAGTCGGCCAGTACGTGAATCGCCAGGCCACCGTCTCCGACCGGAAGCCTCCTCATCTCCAGTCCGAACCGGATGTTCCCGGCCTCAAATATGTCCGTGCCACGGTTGTGTTTGACCGTGTTGCGCTTGGTGGCGAAAAGATACCTGGCGCATGAATCCACTTCAGCAAGGACATCCATCAGCTCTTCAAGATCAACCTTCTCGCCGATCTCCGGATATCCGGCTCTCACCAGCATGTCCGGGAGCTTTTTCTCGAGGGTCTTGATCGTCCAACCAATGGAATTGCCGTCGGCGATCGGGTCCATGCGGTACAGTTTTCCCATGCCTGTTGGCAGGACCGCCTGGCCCGCGAGCATCATGGGCCCATCGGTTTTCAGATCGGGATTCTCTGGACCGTAGATATAACTTCTCTCAATGTCGAAACAATTGAACCGAAGAAGGGCTGTCTCCTTGCCGTCGATCTCACCTGCGACCACGATCGACACCCCTTGGTCCGCGTGGTCTTGGATATTGCCGTCCCACAGTTCATGCCTGACGATGAACGTAACGGGACCGACTTCGAATCTTGTCTTGTTCTCTGCTTGAACCATCTCCTAGAACACCTCTTCAAGATTTGGGTCAGGATTATACGAAACCGCTATAAACGGAGATAAATTGATACTAGCACACAACTGGGTGGCGGGATTGTCTCCCTATCACCGAGTCTAACGCGCGGCTATTTTTGGGCGGGTTTGATCAATTCAAACTGGTCGGCGTTCAGGTTGAAGGTCCGCCCCAGCCGGTCCCATTTAATCACCAGCCATTGGAGTTTCCCGGCCTTGCGTTTGACGGTCACCTCACCAAGGTCTCCGGCCTCAATCGTAAAGGTTGCGCCGTCGATGGGGGCTCCTCCCATGTCATTTTTGACCGCGAAAGACTCGACGGCTTCAACCCGTGATCCGACTTCGACCAAATCCCAAGTCATA
>CAYMZL010000290.1:0-3885 GCA_964394825.1 uncultured Dehalococcoidia bacterium
TTCCGCATTACTCTGGTGGCCTCTGCCAAACTGACCGCCAGGGGGGCGGCGGCTCCTCCATACCGGGCCATCGCTACAACAGCCGTGTCGGCGCCGGTATGGTTGGCGTTCCTAGCAGCTAGGGCTACTTGGTGGGTCGTTGCGCAATTCTTCCGGGGTATTTCTGGGGGGCTAGGGGGTAGGGTCGGTGCGGCGACTATCGTATACGGTGTGAGCCTGCTGATATTCGTGGCCATGGTCGTGGTTGTGCTGCTAAAAGCCGTTGGGGTGGGAGCAGGATTCAACTTAATGGCGGCCATCGCCATCGCGATTGGGGCGGTTGCTGTGTTCGGCCTGACTCTAAACCGCAGGACAAGAAGTGGTAACATTCGAAGGGCGGAGCGCGCCGCTGAAGCATTGGACCAAGACAGAGCCTAAAAGGATGTCGAGCTTAGGAGCCGGATGGACGATATTCAAGGATCTGAGGAAGCTGATTTGCCTCAGATCATTGCAATCAGTAGCGGAAAAGGAGGCGTTGGTAAAACCCTTCTCTCCGTGAATCTGGCGCGTACGCTGTCCTGGTCGAAGAAGCGTATTCTTCTTGTTGACCTGGATCTGTATAACCGGGGGTCGACCACGCTAACTGCGGATTCGCCGATTATTGACCAGCTCACCGTTGCGGGGTTGTTGGAATTGGCGCAGGAGAAAAGTTTCAACAGCCTCAAGAATGAAATTTCAGAGAAGGAGATTGTCAAAGTATTAGACGATTCGGGTAATCCGACCTCTCTATACCTCGTTCCCAGCACAATCACCAATTCAATCGTACGTTGGGATCAATACTCATATGACTTATCCCGGCTCCAGAAATTCATGCTCAGGGCCGTTCGGGAACTCACCAAGAAATACAATCTTGATTGCGTCGTGTTTGATTGTAGACCCGGTCCCGAGCCCTTGTTCCTCGCAGCCGCAGGAATCGCAACAGATATTATTTTGGTAACCGAGGCCGATATTATCACTCTAAATGGCAATATCAACCTATATCGGTATCTGGCGGACACATACCGAAATAATTCCGACGTGTTGCGCAATGTTCGGTTTGTTATAAACAGGATCCCCAAAGGACAGGACATTGCCCATATTGAGAGTCGCTACATGAGGCGGTTGTTCGACCTATTCAAGACCCGTCCGAACCTCGCATCCATCCCGTTCGACGATGCCATATTTCAATCATTCGGCCTGCATCGGTTCGTGGTCGACCAACTGCCAAATTCACCGTTTTCCAAAAATATCGCTTCCATCTCCGTGGAGCTCTTTTCCAGTAATCACCATGAATTCCTGAGTGACCGGTGCCGAGATATGGCGTCGACTCTGAACGAACCATGGTTCGTCGCGGGCAAAAAAGCTCTGGTTGAAGCTTTCGAATCACTAAAGTCCCGAACCTTACGTTAGCCCGTTTATCTTGGTCACTCAGGCATCCGGCAGAATATGGTTGCCGGCCGGCGGATAAAGTCGGCCTCGAGCATCCGTGGGAACGTGGAAGGGGCGCCCGGCTGCGGTAAGTGCGGGGCAAAGGCAGCCCGTGCTTAACTGCCTGTCGGGGCGGGAAACATCGGCCGGCTACCCCAATTTTGATAGGGCACGGTGTTAGTGATGAGTTCTGAGACTCATGATGAGACTCAAGACGCACCCCGCGTCGAGGCAGTTGGTCCAAGGGTGCCCCTGAGTTGGCTGCTGTTGTTTGTGGCCATGGCGGCGTTGGTCGCGTTCTTGATCTTCTCTACCGTGATCGGCTTGAACGTCTACAACCGGGTAGAAGACATTGAAGAGCGGATTCCTGTATTGGCGTCCGATGACGCCCAGATGGTAAATGCCCTCCTTGAGCTACGCGTCCTCACCTATTGGTTATCTTACCCAACCGTCGAGCCACTGGTTCTGGAGCCGCCCAGCGGTATCGGCAATTCCCAGGGTGTGCTCCGGTTGGCCGATGATGGGCTAAGCGGCATACTTATGGTGGCCGCCTTGCAGGAACTGCCACCGGATTCCGTCTATCAGGTCTGGCTGATCGGCGAGGGACCGCCGGTGCGGGCAGCCCAGTTGAGAGTGGATCCCAGCGGCTGGGGAGCCACGACCATTTATCTTGAAGAGCCGTTTGGAGGGTTCAACGCCGTGGAAGTCACGGCGGAAAGGGTAGACGGGCTAGGCCCGGTACCGGGCCCAAAGGTCCTGGAAGCTAAGATTGTTTCCCAGGAAGACTCCGGGCAAGACTCTGGGTAGAGCAGCGTCACCGGAAGAAGAGGGCAACGCCAATCGCAGCACCGCGCCGGACCGAGGCGGCTTTCACCGGACGCTGATCAATCCAGTCAAAACCCTTCCACCCTCCGGCCGCGCTGCGGCTACGCCAGGAACCGGTTGAACCAGCCCAGCGTGCGCGCCAGGTATTCCTCTCGCATCTTGGGGTGCCCCATCCGGGGGAACAGGTGGGAGCAGCCGGGGAACCGGACGAACTCAACCTCTTTGCCCAGCCGTTTCAGCGCCGTGAAGTATTCCTCGCTCTGACCGATGGGGCAACGGGCGTCCGCTTCTCCGTGGAGCAGCAGCACCGGCGTGTCCACCCTGGCGGCAAACGAGATGGGCGAGCGTTCCAGCATCTTGTCCGCCGCATCGGTGAGGGGACCGCCCCACTGGGCCTCGCCGAAGCTGATCCCGATGTCGGAGGTGCCGTACATGCTGTGCAGGTTGATGCAGGGCGCTCCAACCACGGCGGCCTTGAAGCGGTTGGTGTGTCCCACCGTCCAGCTGGTCATATATCCTCCGTAGCTGTAGCCGTGGACACCCAGCCTCCCGGGGTCCACGTAGGGACGCCGGCAAAGTTCGTCGACCGCCGCCATCAAGTCCTGGTAATCCTCACCGCCCCAGTCGCCAAGCACCGACATCATGAAGTCCGTTCCATAGGTGGATGAGCCCCGAGGGTTAACCGCCAAAACCAGATATCCCGCCGTGGCCAGGACCTGTTGGGCCGGGACGAAGGAATCGTAAAAAGCCCCGTTGGGACCGCCGTGTATGTCCAGCACCAACGGGTAGGCCGATGCGGCGTCAAACTCCGGCGGGAACCACAACCGGCACTCGATCCCGAGTCCAGCACGTTCGATGGAAAATTTCTCCAGCCGTGCCGCCGGATGCTCCTTCAAGTATGCGCCGTTGTGGTCTGACAACTGCTTGGACCAGCCCTCGGCCAGGTCGATCTGGTAGAGGTCGCCGGGCGATCCGGCGAATGAAGCCGCCACCACTGCTTGGGCTGCTCCCTGGTCGAGAGACAATCCGGTGGCAAGACAGGAGCCTCCCCAGATGCTCTCGCTTGGCCCTCCCGCGGAGGGAGTCTGAAAAAGGAACGACTCCCCTTTTCGCTCGCCCAGATATATTATCCGGCCGTCGTCC
Source organism: uncultured Dehalococcoidia bacterium (assembly GCA_964394825.1). Classification (GTDB taxonomy): domain Bacteria; phylum Chloroflexota; class Dehalococcoidia; order Lucifugimonadales; family UBA3495; genus UBA9611. Next base: position 3,415 of record CAYMZL010000290.1, read on the forward strand.
GTCCAGCGCAGCGTGGCCGGGCGCATCACCGACGGGAACCCCAGATATGGCTTGATCGCGTCGTCGGTCAGTCTTCGGGGCTCTTTCCCGTCCTCCAAGACGTACAGCCACCCCTGCCATAGCACCATGCCTTCTGGGGCGTCCGACCCCACGACCGCCAGCCGCCGCCCATCCGGCGACCAGGTCAGGGCCCCAACGCTGAAGAGCCCCTCAGAAAGTAGCCTGGGTTCTCCTCCGGACGCCGGTACCGCGTAGACCTCGCTCAGGGCCAGAAAATCCCGGTCGTCCCGGCGGCCCGACATAAAGGCGATCTGGGAACCGTCGGGAGACCAGACCGGGGCCGTGTCGTCCCAATCGCCGTCGGTGATCTGGCGAGTCTCTCCGCTTTCCAGGTCCAACACCGACAGGTGAAAGTGGGAGTCGCCCCGCCAGCCAAGGGTGTCGTAGCGGTAGCGCACCCGCCGCACCACC
>CAYMZL010000291.1:0-3880 GCA_964394825.1 uncultured Dehalococcoidia bacterium
CCAAGAGCGCCTGCGTGTAAGGGTGTTGTGGGCTCCGATAGAGCTCCGCCGTGGGCGCCAGCTCCACGAGCTTTCCCAAATACATGACCGCCACCCGGTCGCTGATGTGCTCGACGATACGAAGATCGTGCGCAATGAAGAGATACGACAGATTCAGCTTTTCCTGAAGGTCGACCAAGAGGTTCAAGATCTGCGCCTGAATAGATACGTCGAGAGAGCTGACCGGCTCGTCCGCCACGATGAAGCGTGGATTGAGCGCCAAGGCCCGTGCGATGCCGATTCGTTGTCGTTGCCCACCACTGAACTCATGTGGATAGCGAGAGCGCACTTGCGGATCGAGTCCGACCATCGCCAAGAGTTCCGCGGTCCGCTCCGCCCTTTCTTGTCGCGTTCCGACGTGGTGAATGACCAAAGGCTCGGCTACGATCGAACCGACCTTCATGCGAGGGTTCAAAGAGCTGTAGGGGTCTTGAAAGATCACCTGCATCTCACGACGCATAGCGCGCATCTGCTTGGTTTTCAATTCGCCCAGATCTTGGCCGTCGAATACGATCTGACCGGCGGTGGGCTTGTAAAGCTGGAGGATGCACCGGCCGGTTGTGGTCTTTCCGCAGCCGCTCTCACCCACCAGGCCCAGGGTTTCGCCGCGTTTGACAGTGAAGCTAACGCCGTCCACCGCCTTCACATACGCCGTGGTCCGCTGGAACAGTATTCCAGAGCTAACCGGGAAGTACATCTGGAGGTTATTGACCTCGAGCAGTATGTCGTTGTTCCTTGGTGCGGCGGCGCTGGGGGCCGCAGCTTCTGGCATCGTAGTCATGTTACGTCGTATCTCCCAGAGGTTATTGCAGGGGTATTACTCAAGAGGGCATTACTCCGCTGCTGGAGCGTCCAGCAAGTCGAGGGCTGAGGGGCCCAAGTCATCGGACCGCCAGCAGGCGGACAGGTGGCCACCACCCGTGTCGGCCAGCTCTGGGGTGTCGGTGGCGCATTTGTCGATGGCCCAGCGGCAGCGCTCCCGGAAGGAGCAGCCGGCCGGGAGGTTGATCAGGTCGGGCGGTTGGCCCTCGATGGGGTCGAGCCTGGCTTTACGGGGAAGGTCCAAACGGGGGACCGACCGGAGCAGGCCCAGCGTATATGGGTGACGCGGATTGGCGTAGATCTCACCGGCGACTCCCCGTTCAATCACCTTGCCGGCATACATGATGTTCACCCGGTCGGCATAGCGGGCCACCACGCCCAGGTTGTGGGTGATGATTATCAAAGCCACGCCAAACTCGGTGGTAAGGGATTTCATCAAGTCCAGGATCTGCGCCTGGATGGTCACATCCAATGCAGTGGTCGGTTCGTCGGCGATGATCAACCTGGGATTACAGCTTAAGGCCATGGCGATCATCACGCGTTGGCGCATGCCGCCGCTGAATTGGTGGGGATACTGCTTGATGCGGCCTTCGGGGTCGGGGATCCCCACCCGTGCCAGCAGGTTCACGCTTTCACGGCGGGACTCATCCTTGGACATACCCATGTGCAGTTGGAGGGTCTCGGTGAGCTGCCGTTCTACCGTCAGGACCGGGTTCAACGAGGTCATGGGTTCCTGGAAGACCATGGCGATCTTGGCGCCGCGAACCTCCCTCATGTCTTCCGTACCGATCTTGAGGATATCCTCGCCGTCCAACAGGATCTCCCCACTCACAATCTTGCCTGGTGGGTCGGGAATCAAGCGCATCACCGAGAGCGCGCTGACACTCTTGCCGCAACCGCTTTCTCCCACCAAACCCAGAGTCTCACCTTCTTCCAAGTCGTAAGAAACGCCGTCAACCGCTTTTACGACACCGTCCATGGTGAAGAAATGGGTTCTTAAGTCTCTAACTTCTAGCAGTGTAGCCAATCGGTCTCCTCAAGCCCGGCGGCCTCTGATTGATACGCAACAAGGTCGGTTACGGATGCCGTGCCGCATATTTGGCGCCGTTTAACCAATATTCAATTTCCATATTCAGCCCGCAGTCCGATGGTGGGGAAGGGGAGATTCGAACTCCCACGCCTTTCAGCACATGATCCTAAATCATGCTCGTCTACCAGTTCCGACACTTCCCCCCGTTTACGACTGTGACAGATATTACCGTGATAACCAGGGGGCCCGGCTTGCCCGACGGTCCGGATCCGTACGTTGAACAACCACCCTGCACCGGACGTTAGAGCCGGGTAATTATATCCGCCAATTTGTAGACCTGTCCACATTGAGGCAAGGGCGCAAGCACACTCCGTTATTGGTTGAAGTTCACTCGGCGGAATCTCCCGGCAAGGAAATCACGCTGTCCCGTGGCGGACGGCCCGAGGACTACTCGACCAACCACCGCCAAACTATGCCCCCAAAGGTACCCAAGAATGCCAATATGCCAAACACCAGAGCCAGTATGGCCAACACCGAACTGCCGGTCTCGCCGGGGAGGCCAGGCGGTCCAAGGAGGCCTTGGGTGCCGGAGGCCCCTGAGGCGCCGGCCGGACCCGGCTGACCGGCCGGCCCGGCGGGACCACCGGCGCCCGCAGGCCCTGATACCCCTTGCACCCCTTGCGGTCCGGGAGGGCCGGAAGGGCCGGTGCTACCTTTCTCCCCGACTATGACTATTGGCGTTGGGGGCGGTGGTTCGGGCGTCGCTTGGGAAGGGTCGGCGGTGAGGTTCAATATAGTGACTTCGCCTTCCACCCAGATGGCCGTCTCAGCCGCTGGAATGCCGCCGATGGTGAAGGAGACCGTTTTACCCGCGAAGCCGCCACCAAGCGACGGCTCGACGAACAGCACCGGATAACTGCCACCGGACACCGCCACCGAATCAATTTGCTGTCCGTCGACGAACGCGGCAACTGAGACGCCGTCCATGGCCGGACCGCCACTGACCGTGGCCGACCCGAAAAATGCGTGTGGGATCGCCCGCTGTGCCGATGCGATGGATGGCAATAGGAGGAAGAGCGCCGTTATTGCGGCGGCGACCAGGATTTTAGATCCGGTCATTCACTCCTCCGGGCATGCGGTCCTTGAGCCAGGTCGAAAGTATCCGTTGGAACAATGTCATGATTAGGTAATTCAGTGACACGGGGCATGTTTTATCCAGGTATTATTGGGCGCAGCCGCTGCAAAAGGGAAGTTGCTGCGTTTTGGAATTTCGCTCAATCTCCGTACTGCATCAACCAGCAATTCCGGTTGGCGCGGGCCTTCAAAGTCATAATTATAACCAAATCGCCAAACGGCCCAGAGAGCCGGGCCGCACAGCGGGAATCTCCCTGGTCCATCGCAATTACCGGCTGGCGGGTTTTGTCTCAGCCGGATAGGGTGTCAGCGAAATTTACCACAATGGTTTTGAATACCATAGCATCAATCAGTTCTGCCGTTCCAATCCTCCCCGGAAAATAGGCGCATGGCGGCAGGTATTGTATTTTCGGATACTTTTTATCTATAATTCCCCTCCCAAAGGAAGAAGGAGGAGGGCGATGACGACTGGCAATACCTACAAAGTTATCGAGTTGGTGGGTTCATCTTCAGACGGAGTCCAGGAAGCAATCGATGGCGCGATATCCCGGGCCAGCCAGACAATCAGGAACTTGGACTGGTTCGAGGTAAAGGAAATACGGGGCAACATTCAGGGTGGTGGTGTGACCTGGTACCAGGTCAAGGTTGCAATCGGATTTCGGGTCTTAAGCGCCGACGACCTTCAAAAGGAGTGAGTCCCAGGTGGCCCGGCCGAAGCCCGGTTCACGAAAGGGGCAAAGTTCGTGGACAATCCGTGGGCGTTTCCACCACCCTTACCTCAAGTTTGGCCGGTCCAGGAATCGATCGCACGAAACTATCGCCGACGCCTAGAAGATACGGCGGCTGGTGCTCAGT
>CAYMZL010000292.1:0-3878 GCA_964394825.1 uncultured Dehalococcoidia bacterium
AGATGCCGCCCACGACGCCGTGAAACAGGTGCCGGTTCTGTGGGTCGTCCAGGGGACCGAAGCGAAGGGAGTTGAGCAGGGCGATGGGGCGGGCGCCCATGGCCAGAATGTCCCGGACGATGCCGCCCACGCCGGTGGCCGCTCCCTGCAGCGGCTCCACCGCAGAGGGATGGTTATGGGACTCGACCTTGAACACCACCGCCAGGCCGTCGCCGATGTCCACCGCCCCAGCGTTCTCCGCGCCGGTCTGGGACAAGACCCTGGATGATTCTTGCTTGAATAAGTTCAACAAGGGCCGGGAGTGTTTGTAGCCGCAGTGCTCGCTCCAAAGCGCTCCGAACATGCCCAGTTCAACAGAGTTGGGCTCCCGGCCCAGACGCTCGAGTATCAGGTCGTACTCGGCCCGGGAGAGCGCGATCTCATCCAGAGTCTCTTTGGTCACCGGCATCTAGATCCAACCCCCGGCCTTATTTCCGTGGTCGTTCCCCTCTGTGGGTGATGTATACACCGGCCGCGCCGATTCGTCGATAGCCTGGCCGGCCCCGCTATCTCAAGGCTCATCCGCGGCCACCGGACTGTCTGAAACTTCCCCGTATTGGTCGGAGGGCCTGACCTGCCCGTTGGAAACATAGAAATAATTGGCCGTGGCGCCGAAGAAATCGTTCACCTGTTCCAGGTCGGTGGTGGTTATCAGGACCTGTTCGTACTGGGTGGCCTTCTCCAGAAGCCGGCGCCTGCGGAAGCCGTCCATCTCCGATAATGCGTCATCCAGCAGCACCACCGGCCCCTCTCCCCGAGCCGAGGCCAGGAACTCGGCCTCGGCCAGCCTCAAGGTCAACGCCAGCGTGCGCGCTTGGCCCCGAGAGGCAAAGATGCCCATGTCCGCCCCGTTGATCATCAGGTTGAAGTCATCGCGGTGGGGGCCCACGGCCGTGATGGGGCGGGCCCGCTCCCGGTGGAAGGCCGCGGCGAGCGCCTCCCGGAATCTGTCCTCAATCTCCGTAACGTCACCCGCCGGGGGAACGCTGGGCCGGTATTCGACCTCCAAGTTCTCCTCCGGGCCGCTCAGGTCCTCGTGGTGCCGGCCGCAGGCCGGCGTCAGTTCGCGCATGGCCTCATAACGCCGCCAGGTGATCCAGGCCCCTTCACGCACCAACTCGTCATCCCAGTAGGCCAGCTCGTCTCCCTCTGCCCGGCCGTCGCGGAGCAAGCGCAATAGTTGGTTCCGTTGCTGTATGACCCGGTGGTACCGTTGCAGGCCCTTCAGATAGCGGGGATCCGCCTGGGACAGCAGGATGTCCAGAAAACGCCTTCGGCCCGACGGCGGGCCCTGGATCAGGTCGATGTCCGCAGCGCTGAAAAGCACCGCGTTCACCTCGCCGATCAGTTCGCCCGCGGTGCGCCTGAGCCGGTTGACCCGTATCTCTTTCCGGACGTTGTAAGCCAGACCGTTGTCTTCTTGGCCTGGAGGCGGGCTGCGGCGCTGGGTCGGCTGGTAGCCGACGATGACCCGGAGCCGTTGGCCGTCCTTCTCGATGGTCCCGTCAACCAGCGCCTGCTTGCCATCTTTGGCCGCTTCGAAGCTGACAACCTCCCTTTCATTCTCGGCGCGGAAAGAACGGGCGATGCAGAGCAGATAAACGGCTTCCAGCAGGGTGGTCTTGCCCTGGGCGTTGGGGCCGTAATAGACCGTCACGCCGGGAGACAGCCCCAGGTCCAGGTGGGTGAGATTGCGGAAATTGGTCAACCGTAGGCGGGAGAGGTAAGCCAACCCGTCTTGTTCCTCCCATGGGGCCGGGACGCGTTGACCCCGGGCGCGTTGACCCGGAAGCGGTGCCCCGGACGCGCTGCAATTGTATCAGCCGGCGCGGGACCGCCGCGGTGGGCCAAAAGTGGGTCCGGGTTAATTTAATCCTGGGCCCGCAGCGATTGGATCTGGTCTTCCAATTCTTTGGCCGCCCCCGCATCTCCGGCGGAGAGCCGAAAGCAACGGTCGATGTAGAGTTTGGCCAATTGGGAGCTCTTGTCCGAGTTGTCCCGGGCCACATCCAGCAGGTCCTTCACTCTGAAATTCTCGGGCAGGTGGCGGGCCAATACGGTGACCTCCTCGCCGACCTCGTCCGCCGTGGCCTGGTCCGACCCATCGACGGCGAACCGCAGCCGGCCCAGCAGCCGCGACAACTCGCCCAGCTTGTCGCTTTCGCTCATGAAGCTGAAGAGGACTTCATTCACGTTGTAGGAGTCGTCGGGTTCCTCTTCCGGCTCTGGGGCCGGGGCCGGGGCCGGGGTCTGAGATTGCCCCGGTTCGTCGCCCACGGCTGCTGCGGCGCCCTCCACCGGTGTGCCCGTCATGGCCAGAGCGTCGGAGCACAGGCTGGAATAAGTTTGGACCGCGTCGGTGGCCGTCTCCATCATTCGAGGCAGGTCAAAGGAGAACATGTTGCCGCCGTACACCAAGTCGTCCTCTCTCAACTGGCTCAACCGCTCCAACTCCGAGTAAGAGCCCACGGCCTCCGGCACCGGCGGCATGGCGAAAGCCGACAGGTCGCTGAGGGGCAGGCTGCCCAGGTGGGAGGCGAGGAAGGGCGGGACGTACTTGGTGAGGTCCGACTTGACGGGCAGGGTGACCACGTAGGTGGCATAGACCGTGTCCGGCTCCGTGTCCATGCGGAAGTAAAGCAGGGCATGCCCTTTGGGGTTTTGCGGGTCTCCCCGGTCAAAGATCAGGTCCATGTTACTTAGTCACCCTTTTAATCCGCGGGTCAGGTCCGTGCCGGGCAGTCGCACCCTCAGAGGCGAATATCTGGGTCCATTATAGGGCAAAGCAGATTCATCGGTCACGCCCGGCCTCGGCCGGGGTGCGCGTTGACTACCCTCGGCAAACTCAGTATTGTAGTTGTAGCGTGCCCGGCGGAGGCATGAAGGAGTCAGGGAATGGCGGACCCGGAACTTAGGATTTTCGACTACGACAAAGTAGTGATTGGTGAAGAGTTGGGGTCCTACCAGTACACCCTGACCCAGGAGATGCTGGACGCCTTCCGCGCCTCCGTGGACGACCCGGAGGCCCCGTTCCCGACACTGGGTGTCAAACACGACGCCACCGCTTTCGCCATGGTCTACGACGACCCCATCGGCACCGTGAACGCGGGCAACGAGGTCGAGTTTTTCAACCCGCCGATCGTGGGCAAGAAGATCAACGTCACCGGCCGCATCTCCGACAAGTACCTGCGCCGGGACAAACCCTACATAGTCATCGAGGCCACCGCCATCGACGAAGATGGCCGCATGCTGGAGAAGCTCAGCACCTATCAATTGAAGAAGCCCGACGAGTTGGGGAAGAAATGGCATCCAGAACAGAAATAGCGCAAAACCAGAAGATTCCTTCGGTCACCAAGAAAATCACCACGGAATCGATCCTTCAGTTCGAGTCCTGCGGGATCCTGGACCGGGAGAACATCCACAACAACCCGGAACTGGCCACGAAACGCCTGGGCACCACCTATACGATCGCCTCGGGCCGCATGTCGGTGACCTTCGCCGCCGAGAGCCTGCGCCGGTTCTTCGGGCCGGAGGTGTTCAACCACACCGGCGCCGTCAACCTGAAGTTCCTGAGGCCCGTGAAGGCCGGGGACACCATCACCGTCACCGGCGCCGTCAGCGGTTCAGAGGAGATCGACGGCGGGACCAAGGTCTCGGTTGACCTCTTCTGCGATAACCAAGACGGAAACCGGACCGCGGTGGGAACCGGCACCGCGGTGATCAAGTAGCCACATAACTATTTCAACGTCATGGGGCCGCTCACCAACTTAATTGGAGAATCAAATGGCAGGACCAGAACATGGCAAAGTAGAAGCGGAAATCGTTTATTGCGTCTCTTG
>CAYMZL010000293.1:0-3866 GCA_964394825.1 uncultured Dehalococcoidia bacterium
TGAGAGTAAAGAGACCCTTCGCTCCACTCAGGGTGACAGATGCGGAGAAGGCCTCCGGTCTGCTGGCTACATAAGAAAAAGGGGCCTTTGGTCGAGTGCCAAAGGCCCCACAATCTGCCCCACAATTCGATTGATGCGATGTTCGCTGTTTGTGGACTTAGGGGCTAGAGACCGGCGTCTTTGCGCAGGACCTCCGCCTTGTCCGTGCGCTCCCAGGTCAGGTTGAGGCTCTCCCGGCCGAAGTGGCCGTAGGCTGCCGTGGCCTGGTAGATGGGCCGGCGCAGGTCCAGGTCCCGGATGATTGCCGCGGGACGCAGGTCGAAGTGTTTGGCCACCAGCGCGTGGATCGTATCGCTATCGACCTTGTTGGTGTCGAAGGTCTCCACCGCCACCGAGATGGGAGTGGCCACGCCGATGGCGTAGGACACCAGCACCTCGGCCCGGTCGGCCAAACCGGCCGCCACCAGGTTCTTGGCGACGTAGCGGGCCGCGTAGGCCGCCGAGCGGTCCACTTTAGTTGGGTCCTTGCCCGAGAAAGCGCCGCCGCCGTGGCGGGCGATGCCGCCATAGGTGTCGACCAGGATCTTCCGGCCGGTCAGTCCACTGTCGCCGGCGGGGCCGCCGATGACGAACCGCCCGCTGGGGTTGACGAATATCTTGGTGTCGGCGTCGATCAGGTCAGCGGGCACGATCTTTCGGATAACGTGCTCGGTGATGTCCTTTTCGATCTGCTCATTGGTGACTTCCGGGCTGTGTTGGGTGCTGATGACCACCGTGTCGACCCGCTTGGCGACGCCGTGGCAATACTCAACGGTCACCTGCGACTTGCCGTCGGGCCGGAGGTAGGGCAGGGTGCCCTCTTTCCGGACCAGGGCCAGTTGTTCGACCAGGCGATGGGAAAGACTGACCGTCAGAGGCATCAGTTCCGGGGTCTCGTCACAGGCGAATCCGACCATCATCCCCTGGTCGCCGGCGCCGGTCTTGTCCAGGTCGTCTTCCGCCGCGTCGCCCCGCTGTTCCAGGGCGGTGGTTACGCCTTTGCTGATGTCTCCGGACTGCTCCTGAATGGAGACGATTACTCCGCAGCTCTGGGCGTCGATTCCATAGTCGGAGCTGGTGTACCCGGCCCTGGTCAGGGTCTCGCGGACGATCTTTGGCACATCCACGTAGGAGGTCGTGGTGATCTCGCCCATGACGATCACGAGACCGTTGGTGATGCCCGTCTCGCAGGCCACGCGGCCCATGGGGTCGTCCCTCAAGACGGCATCCAGGACGCCGTCGGAGATCTGGTCACAGATTTTGTCGGGGTGTCCTTCGGTCACCGATTCCGAGGTCAACAGATATTTTGGCGACTCGTGGAATAACATTGGCATCGTTCTTTCTTTCTCCTGTTGTGTACCTGGCTTCTCTCGGCAACGCCCCCACTCTAACTGTCCCCCTGGATGGGGAGAGAACCAATCCCTTCCCCCCGCGAGGGGGAAGGTTAGGATGGGGGCGCTAGGTTCCTTCCTGCCAGCTCTCCTGGTATTTCTTTTGGGCGTCGGATAGAATGTCGATGGTGATGCCCATGGATTGCAGCTTGAGGCGGCCTATCTCTGCGTCCATCGCTGGAGGCACAACGTGTACGGCGGCATCGAGCTTGCCCCGGTTCTCGTAGATATACTCGGCGCACATGGCTTGGTTGGCGAAGCTCATGTCCATCACCGCCGAAGGGTGGCCCTCGGCGGCCGATAGGTTCACCAACCGGCCGTCGGCTAACAGATAGATCAGCCGTCCGTCTTTCATGGTGTATTCTTCGACGAAGGGCCGCAATTCCCGGTTGGACGTCGACATCTCTTTCAGGGCGGCGATGTCGATCTCGTCATTGAAGTGGCCGCTATTGGCCAGGATGGCCCCGCTGGACAAGGCTTCGATTTGTTTCCGGCCGATGGCATGCAGTCCGCCGGTGACGGTGATGAACACCTCCCCGACCTTGGCTGCCTCGAGGCTGGGCATGACCGTGAACCCGTCCATCACCGCTTCCAAGGCGCGCACCGGGTTGGTCTCGCAGACGATCACGTGGGCGCCCATGCCGTCGGCCCTTGAGGCGACGCCCCGGCCGCACCAGCCGTAGCCCGATATCACTACGCGGCGTCCGGCCCACAGGATGTTGGTGGCCCGGGTGATGCCGTCCAAGGTGCTCTGTCCGGTGCCGTAGCGGTTGTCGAAGAAATGCTTGGTCTCGGCGTCGTTGACGGAGATGACCGGATACTTTAGCTGTCCCTCGGCGGCCATGGCGGTCAGCCGGATAACGCCGGTGGTGGTCTCCTCGGTGCCGCCTATCACGTCAGCCAGCAGGTCCGACCGCTTGGTGTGGAGCAGGGTCAGCAGATCGGCGCCGTCGTCCATGGTCATCTGGGGCTTGGTGTCCAGGGCCGCTTCCAGATGTTTGTAATAGGTCTTGTCGTCTTCGCCCTTGATGGCGTAGGTCGGGATTCCGTACTCCTGGACCAATGCCGCGGCGACGTCGTCCTGGGTGCTCAACGGATTGCTGGCGCAGAGGGTGACCTCGGCGCCTCCGTCCCGCAGAGCGATGGCCAGGTTGGCCGTTTCACTGGTCACGTGCAGGCAGGCGGACAAGCGCACTCCGGCCAGGGGCTTCTCTTTGGCGAAGCGCTCCCGGATCAACTTCACCACGGGCATCTCCCTTCCGGCCCATTCGATCTTGTTGACCCCGTCTTTGGCTAGGGACCTGTCCTTAACGTCCCCTTTGGTCTGTTGCGATGCCAAGATGTTCTCCTTGCGTCCGGCCTCGGTTAACCGGACCAGTATTTGAATGACGATGCCGGTTTAATTCCTGCCGGCTATTTCGGCGTTCGAGCTTAGGCGTCATTGCCGTAGGAGGTGGGATGGCCCCCCGCGATCCAGGCGGGGGTCCCGTCCTCGATGTTGATAAGATTCTCTGCGTCAAAACCCAAGGCCGCGGCCATCTCGCAGGCCAGCCCGCTTCTGACGCCGGCGGCACAGATGAACAGAACTTTCTTGCCGGCGGGAATCTGGTCGATCCGGTCGGTCAGGTCGTCCACCGGGATGTGGATCGCTCCCGCTACGTGTCCGGTCACCCACTCGTCGTCCCGTCTTACGTCGATCACCACGGTCCCATCTGGGTCTGCGTCCAGGATCGACCGGCCTTCGTTGGAATCTACGCGGAAATATGGTTCGCCTGGGTCTTGTCTAGGCATTGGAATCCTCCTGGACCTCGCCGGTCCCTAGCTTAGATATCTCCCCGTAACCGGGGCAAGTTTTAGTTTCAGGTCCTCCGGGATATCCTCTTTTCGGGTGATTATCGCGTCCCGCAGGGCCGATTCACAGGGGCATTTGCGCTCGCCGCCCAGGGTGGGAATCACCTGACGCAGTAATGCCTTGGATGCCGCCACGTTCTGCCGCAGATTTGCGATCACCATCTCCACGGTGACCGATTCCGACCCCTGTCGCCAACAATCGTAGTCGGTGATCCAGGCCATGGTGGCGTAACACATCTCGGCTTCCCTGGCCAGCTTGGCCTCGGGGAGGGCGGTCATGCCGATTATGTCCGCTCCCCAGGAGCGGTACATGAACGACTCGGCCCTGGTGGAGAAGGCGGGCCCTTCCATGACCACCATCGTCCCGCCCGGGTGCACCGTGATGTCCAACTGTTGGGCCGCCTGGTGCACCATCTGGCTGGTGTGGGCGCAGAACGGGTCCGCCATTGCCACATGCACCACCATCTCGGTGTCGAAGAAGGTGCTCTCCCGCAGCCTGGTGCGGTCAATCAACTGGTTGGGCACCACCAGGTCCAGGGGGGCGAATTCTTCCTTCAGGCTGCCCACGGCGCTCACGGAGATGAT
>CAYMZL010000294.1:0-3865 GCA_964394825.1 uncultured Dehalococcoidia bacterium
CGCGATACCGATCACCGAGACCCTGGGGATGTATAACTTCGACAACGGCTTCGTGGGCCCCATGCTGGCCGAAAGCTGGGACGTCTCTGCAGACGGGCAGGTGTGGACCTACCACATCCGTAAGGGCGTCCAGTTCCACAAGGGCTTTGGCGAGATGACGGTTGAAGACGTGGTTTTCTCCTTCGACCAGGTCGCCCAAAGCACTAAACACGCCAGGAGTGCCAATGCCGCGGAGATGTTCTTCGCGGAAGACGGCAGCCAAACGACCCCGGACGACTTTACCTGGGTAGTCGATACCGGCGTGCCCTTCTCCGAGATACCCATATTAGAATTGTTGGGGACTCCCCGGGCGGTCGCCGCCTGGGTCGTCAGCAAGAAGCAGTGGGACCAGGAAGGCGCAGACGAAGCCAAATTCAACACCGCCGCCACCGGTCCTTGGGAGATCGCCGAGGCGAAAACCGGTGAATTCTGGCGGATGAAGGCCGTGGAGGACCACTGGCGCCAGACTCCCGCATTCGCCGAATTGATTTTCCAAGAGATTCCCGAGGAGTCTGCCCGGCTGGCCGGTTTCAAGACCGGCCTCTTGGATACCTTTGTCATGGCTCTAGATACCATCACAGAGGTGGAAACCGTTCCTGGCGCCCAGTTGATGCAGGTACCCAACGCCGTACAGGCCGGACTGAACTTCTACGGCCAACTTTATGTGCCTGCCCGGGACGGAGATGGAGAGTCTTGGCCAGCCTACAATCCCGAGAACGCATGGGTGTCGCCAAACAGTGACATCAACTCCCCGGAATGGGCCGACGCCCGCAATGTCCGGTTGGCCATGTCGATAGCCATCGACCGCCAGGCGATCATCGACAATCTGCTATTAGGGTTCGGACACCCACTCACTCTAAAAGACTGGATGGGATTTGAGGACCGCCTGCCCACTCCTCAAGAGACCTGGCCCTACGACCCCGAGCGGGCCAAGACGCTCCTAGCCGAGGCCGGCTTCCCCAACGGATTCAGCGTCACGCTGACGACAGCCATCCGCGGAGCGCCCTCCGAGGTGGAGGCCTGTGAGGCAATTGCCCAGTACTGGGATGCCATCGGGATAAATGTCGACTTCCAGAACGTCCCTTACGGGACCTACCGGCCAACGGCGGTCGCGCGCACCTATCAGGGAATGTCCTGCCATAACGTGGGCGCGCGTCTGGCCCCGATCCAGGGGATGGCCAGCTTCTTGAATAGCGGGAATTTCAGTTGGGGCTCCGAGCACCCCATAACTGAAGAATTGATTCCCAAGGCACAAAAATCCGTGCTCACGGTCGACCGCATAGCCTTCGAGGACCAGATCGCCAAGTTCTATATCGAAGAGGTCTTCGCCGAGACCGGCCTGTATGTGGTAGATAACGTCTGGCCGGTTGGCCCGAATATCGCCCCCTGGGGCGACTTCATCAAACAGGGCGACCTCCGTCAGATCAATGGGTATGAGTACATGACGCCTCGCTGATCGCCGGAGCAGGTAACCGGTCTGGGGTGACCCAGACAACGCTTTCGAGCGAACGTAAATACCAAGGGGTTCAATACCCTGTGAAATCATCGCCCGATAGGGACATAGGAGAATGAGGGGAGGGTCTTCCTCCCCTCAAAATATCAGATCAGGTAATGGCTGGACATGAATTCCGCCGCAAGATGAACCGGCGGGTAGCTCTGGGAATCAATACCGGGTCAACAAAATCTGACGCTGATCAAATTGCCCTCTGAACTCAAGAAATGGCTTCCGAGGGTAACCGCTTACCACAATCCCAAACACAGATCGGAGGATACCCCGTCTTGAATCACTGGATAAAGAACCCCAAATTAATGATCCTAGGACCCTTGGCTCTCCTGTTGGCCGCTATCTTGGCCTGCGGCTCGTCAGCCACCGCGACGCCCGTGTCGGCGCCGCCCACCGCCGCGCCAACTGCGGTATCATCGGCTCCAGTGCCGACGGCAGCCCCCACCGCGGTCCCCGCAGTGATGGCCAAACCCGCTGGCACGATCAACGTCGGCCAGAAAGAACTGGGGCCCTACTTCGGCAGTCCTAAACTGTCGGGCAACCCTCAGATCTTCTTGAACAACGCCGCGCCCGTCACCGAGACGCTCGCTATGTATGACTTCGACAGTAACAAAACTGTCCCCATGCTGGCCGAAAGTTGGGACATCTCCGCTGACGGCGTAACGTGGACCTATCACATCCGGAAGGGCGTCCAGTTCCACAAGGGCTTCGGCGAGATGACCGTCGAAGACGTGGTGTTCTCCTTTGGACAGATACGGGACAGCGAGAAGCACGCCCGGGCTTCCAACGCCAGGAAGATCTTCTTCGCTGACGATGGCAACCAGACGACCCCGGACGACTTCACCTGGGTAGTCAATTCCGGCGTGGCCTTCTCCGATGTGCCGATACTAGAACTGTTGTCGACTCCCCGGGCGACCATCGCTTGGATCGTCAGCAAGAAGCAGTTCGACCAGGACGGCGAAGAGGAAGCGAACCGCAACACCGCCGCCACCGGTCCTTGGGAGATTGGCGAGTGGCGCACCGGTGAGTTCTGGCGTTTGAATGCCGTGGAGGACCACTGGCGGCAGACGCCCTTCTTCGCCGAATTGGTGGAGTGGGAGATTCCCGAGGAGTCTGCCAGGGTCGCCGGATTCAAGACCGGTAACCTGGACACCTTCGTGATGGCTCTGGACTCGATCTCGGAGATTGAGACGGTTGATGGCGCACTGTTGCTTCAGGTGCCCAACGCAGGACAGGCCGGGCTGAACATCTACGGCCAGACCTACCTGCCCGCCCGCGATGGCGGCGGAGCACCATGGCCCAATTACAACACCGACCTTCCTTGGGTGTCTCCCAATAGTGACGTCGATTCCGCCGAATGGCAGACCGCCCTAAAGGTCCGGCTGGCTCTGTCCATCGCCATCGACCGTCAGACGATCGTCGATGAATTGCTGTTGGGATTCGGCCACCCCCTCGCCCTGAGGGACTGGGCCGGACCGGACGAATCGCGTCTCCCAGCCAGAATGGTCTGGGACTTCGACCCCGAACGGGCCAAGAGCCTGCTGGCGGAAGCCGGATATCCCAATGGTTTCGGACTCACTCTGTCGCCGGCGCTTCGCGGGGCGCCCTCCGAAGTGGAGGCCTGCGAGGCCATCGCCCAGTATTGGGACGACATCGGCATCGATGTCACCTTCCAGAACGTGCCCTACGGGACCCTGCGGCCCACGTTCGTGGCCCGCACATACGAAGGGTTCTCCTGCCACTCGGTGTCCATCCGCTTGGCCCCGGTACAGGGATACGCCAACTACCTGAACGACTCGGTGTTCAGCTATGGGACCGAGCACCCGTTCTTGGAGGAGAAGATCCCGATAATTCAAACGACCACGGACCGGGCCGCTCGCGAGGCCTTGGAGCTTGAAGTCGCCGATTTCCAGTGGGACAACGTCTTCGGCGAGGTTGGCCTGTACGTCTTCGACAACATATGGCCGATCGGGCCGAAACTTGCTTCTTGGGACGGTTTCATCAAACAAGGCGACCTCCGGCAGATCAATGGGTATGAGTTCATCAAGCCTCGCTAATCGCCGGAGCAGGTAACCGGTCTGGGGTGATCCAGACGACGCTTCCGAGCGTATGAATACCAAGGGGTTCCAAACCGATGCGAAAATCGCCCGATAGGGACATAAGAGAGAAGGTGGGTCCATTCTTGGTCCCCATCGGGCGAACTGTGGTAGGGATGGCCCTAGGCGTAGTCTTTGCCTTTATTGGCATAGCGATTGCCTGGTCCCTATTTATCTTTTCTGGGGTTCAATCGGTTGATGCATGGCTGGGCTCCCTTTTCTTCGA
>CAYMZL010000295.1:0-3820 GCA_964394825.1 uncultured Dehalococcoidia bacterium
CAGGCGGGTAGCTCCCGCGCCTTGCTTTCTAAATCGGGTAGTCGAACTTCGGTCAAAGTTGTAATATGACCGGCATGGGCAACCAGGGCGGCATCCCTCCAGAACCTGACCCGCGAACAAGCTGGACTTCGTTCAGCTCAGGCGCTTGGCAGATCGTCAACGGAGGGAACTGGCTGGCAAAGCACCGCGACTTTATCCTAGTCGCGGCGGCGGCAGTGTATGTTCTCGGCTATTTGGTCTGGGCGTTGAACGCCTGGGATCAAGGTCTCGGACTTCTTCCAGCAGCCGATCTTCAATACTTCGTGGCCGGCTTCATACCGGCGGTGACTTTGATCACCGCCTGGGCCTTGTTTCGCGCCGTTGTGGCGGTGTGCGCACACTTCTACCCAATCGTGGCAAAACGCCGATGGTATCAGGTTCTCATGGTTGCTTTTATTTTCGGTGTTTTCGCGTTGATTGGGAACGATACTTTCACTGTCGTAGGGAGCTTGATCCTATTGACCGGCTGGGTGTTGTTTTTCGTAAAGCTTCCAGGTTTCAGTAACTCTATTTCCAGAAAATTGGCTGAGCGTGTCCCCTCGATGAGCGGCGGCGACGGAGATGTTGAGCAGCGAAGAGTCTTAAAGTGGTTGGATCGATTTAAAGCTCTACTCAAACTGATATATTCAGCTTTTGTATGGGGTATCAGAGTTGCCGTAGGTATTCCGTTTGCTTTTTTGGGCCTGGCTTACTTGGCAGTTATCATCTGGTTTCTGGTATTCATAGCCTACACAGAAGTCCCCCAGGAGTTGGGGGGATTTAAGCCCCGTTGCGCTCATCTTGAGTTGGATACCGCCATGATCTCGAACGAAACCCGTCAACAGTTAATGTCAGAACTAGATGACGCAACCATGCTGGGAGTCGTACGGACCGGCGAAGTCGAGATACTGTTCGACAAAGGCGGCTTATTACTGATTCGCGCGAAACCTGAATCTCCCAATGGCGCCCGACAGACCATTTATCGAATGAGAGGCGACACCGTGCTATCCGTGGTTGGTTGTAGCTGAGGTGCGCAAACGATGATGGCGGCGGCGGAGTAATCCGCGCGATCCACTACTAGTAGGCGGCCAGCTCCCGGGCCGTCCGGATGATGTCTGGCGGGCCGGGCAACAGGGCGTCTTCCAGGGTTGGGCTGTATGGGAACGAAGGCACGTCCGGTGCGGCCACCCGGTGCACCGGGGCGTCCAGGTATTCGAAGGCGTCCTTGGCGATGATGGCCGCCACCTCGGCCCCCACGCCGCCGGTCAGGTTGTCCTCGTGGACGATACAGGCGCGGCCTGTTTTTTTCACCGACTCCAGCAATGTGACGGTGTCCAACGGGCTCACGGTGCGCAGGTCCACCACCTCGCAATTTATCCCCTCCGCCGACAGGGTCTCCGCCGCCTCCAGGCAGTGGTGCACCGACAGTCCGTAGGAGATCAGGGACAGGTGCTGCCCTTCGCGCCGGACCACGGCCTCTCCGATGGGCACGGTGTAATCGCCGTCCGGCACCTCGCCCCGCACCGTGTTGTAAGCGAGTTTGTGCTCGAAGAACAGCACCGGGTTATCGTCGCGGATGGCGGCTTTCAGCAGGCCCTTGGCGTCGTGGGGACTGGAGGGCACGACCACCTTAAGTCCCGGCACGTGGGCGAAGTAGGCCTCGACGCTCTGGGAGTGGTACAGCCCGCCCCGGACGCCCCCTCCGTAGGGAGCGCGAATGACCATCGGCACCGGAAATTCCCCGTTGGTGCGGTAGTGCATCCGCGCCGCTTCACTGACGATCTGGTTGAAAGCCGGGAATATGAAGTCGGCGAACTGTATCTCGACCACCGGGCGCATCCCGTTCAGGGCCGCCCCGATGGCAACCCCAACCATGCCTGATTCGGCCAGCGGGGAGTCGATGATCCGGTCCGGACCAAACTCTTCCAACAAGCCGTCGGTGACCCGGAACACACCGCCGTTGATGCCGATGTCCTGACCGATGAGGAACACGCCGGGGTCCGCCGCCAACTCTTCGCGGAGTCCCTCCCGCACAGCCTCTATCAAGCGCATCTCAGCCATGAATATCACCCATCCGGCCGCCTACGGCGCGTAGACCCGGTCCATCGCCGAATCAGGGTCTGGTGATGGGGCCGCATCCGCTGATTCAATGGCCTCTTCAACTTCTTGGTCCACGCAGTCGCTCATCGTCTGATCTGATTCCTCGTCCAGCAGGCCGGCGGAGATCAAAAAATCCCTGAATCGCGGCAGCGGATCAAGTTTTCTCTCCGCGTCCAATTCTTCCTGGGTCCGGTAGCGTAGATGGTCGTCGGAACTGGAATGGGGCATCATGCGGATAGTCATGGCCTCGACGAGGGTGGGCCCCTCTCCGGACCGGGCCCGCTCCACCGCTGCTTTCACCGTATCGTGGACCGCCACCGGGTCTAATCCGTCAACCGTCGTGCCGGGGAACCCATATCCCTGGGCCCTCTTGGCGACCTGGGGCTCGGCGCTCTGGAGGTTGACCGGGACCGAGGTGGCCCAACCGTTGTTGTTGCAGAAGAACACCACCGGCAGCCGGTGCACGCCCGCGAAGGCCAGCCCCTCGTGAAAATCGCCTTCGCTGGCCGAACCCTCGCCAAAATAGACCATGGTCACGGCGTTCTGCTTCCTTAGTTTGGAGGCCAACGCCACCCCCGCCGCCCTGGGGATGGTCGTCGCCACCGAGCTGCCCATGGAGATGATCCCCAGTTTCTTGTGGCCCCAGTGCATGGGCATCTGGCGGCCACCGCTGTTGGGGTCCGCGGCCTTGCCGAACATGTTGAGCATGACCTCCTGGGTGGTCATGCCCTTGACCAGCATCGCCCCCAGGCTGCGGGCGTAGGGAACGATAAAGTCGTTGCCCCGGTCCAAGGCGTGGGCGCTGGCGACGTCGGCCGCCTCTTGACCGTCGCAGGGCATGGTGAACAAGACCCGTCCCTGCCGGGTGAGGAGCCAACTTTTCTCCGAGATTGCGCGCGCCAGCAGCATGTAGCGGTAGATCCGCTGGGCGTCCGTGCCGTCCAGTCCAGAGCTGCGGAGACGTTCAATACCGTCGTTGGCCGGCATCTTAGCTCCCTGAGCGCGGGGCGGGTGATTGGCCGGTGAGAACCAACAACTATGATAACCGGCAATCGAGGCCAATCCCAGTTAAAAATCCATGATATCACGCCTGTTTCGTCCAGCGCCGCCACGAACTTGCATCGTCAATCGTTGATTGTCGAAATAACTGGTCCTATAATCGAGGCATGGCGACAAGCATGGATACGCGGAATACACAGCAACATCTGCGCATGTGGCGGGCGTTCTTGGGGACTCACTCCGCCGTGGTGAAGCACCTGGAGCGCCGGATGCATGAGCGGCACGGCCTGCCCCTGGCGTGGTGGGACGTTTTGCTCCAACTGGCCGACGGGCCGGAGGGACGGCTGAGGATGGGAGAGCTTGCGGAGTCGGTGCTTCTGACCCGCAGCGGCATCACCCGGCTTGTGGACCGGATGATCGAGGCGGGCCTGGTGCACCGGGAGACCTGCCCCGGGGACCGGCGCGGGTATTACGCCGTCATCACCCAGCAGGGCAGGGACACCATCGAGAAGGTTGGCCCGGACCATTCCAAGGACGCATGGGAGGTATTCTTGGGCCACATAACCGAAGAAGAAGCCGTCTTGATGGGCAAGGTGTTTGACCGGGTGCTGGCCGCCGGGAAGTAGCGGTTTTTCCACTCCGTCGATCGTCTTCAACTCATGCCGTTGTAAAAAAGACCCCGCACGGAATCATCGTGCGGGGT
>CAYMZL010000296.1:0-3809 GCA_964394825.1 uncultured Dehalococcoidia bacterium
GACACCCAGGTGGAATCGACCTACACCTACACCATCAAGAGGGACGGCAAGGTCACGGTTGAGGTCGACACCCACGTAACGGGTCTATTCGCCATCAACACCTGGACCAGCCTGATGGAAGAGGCGGGGTTCTCCGTTGAACTGCGGCCCCTGCCGCCCAACGAAGGCGGGTATGGGTCTTGGTGCTTTATCGGGGTGGCTGGGATTGGCTAGAGGTATGGTGGAGGCAAGGTAACTTTCGATCGATTGCCAACGCCGGTCAGAAGTAGAGGGCCTCTTGGGATCGTGTTAAATTCGGATCGAATATCGTCTGAGCCACCTGGTGATCTCCGCCAAATCGAAATTTCCATGTGTGGCGGCCACCTTCAACGAGAATGCGACCGCCTGATTGCTTGGGATATTTAAGACATATCCGTTGAGGTTCAAGAACACCACAACTGATGTGAGAGCCAGCCTCTTGTTGCCATCGATAAGCGAATGGTTCTTGATTATCGAACGGAAAAGAGCCGCAGCTTTTTCGAAAATGGTTCGATGTAGCCAACGGCCCTGAAAAGTTTGGGCGGGCGCGCTGAGGGCGGATTCAAGGAGCCCTCTGCCGTAATCTCCGCCGAAGTATTGAAAGGCGGGCATCGGATCTGGGTAATCCGCGTAAAGCTCGGACGCCAGGTCATAAATTACCGATTCGACTTCATATGGAGTGAGGAATCGATATCTACGTCTAGAGACGTCCTAACTCCTTCAAAGCTTCTCGATTCATTCCAATAGCCTCTTTGGTAGCCCGCCGCACGTCCCAACCGCTTGGAGAACCAGCTGCCTTCTCCCACTTGAGAGCGGCAGACAAAGTTGTCCTGCGCCCGACTTGCACGATGTGTGAGCCAGGCGAGGTCTTTTGGTGTTCTCTCTCACGCTGTTCGAGGTCAATCGTCACGCCACGATATATGATTTTTCCCCCATCCTTGAGGTGGTACTTGTAAGTGTTTCGTGCGTCTCGATTACCGACGGCGCCATTCCGATGAGTTTTCATCTTTGAAGACTGAGATTGATTGTGTGTCACGCGGGTTATTCCAGATTGCGTGTGAACTTATTTAAAGAGTTTGAGGCATCGAATTAACGATCTCAAACTTCAAATCAATTATATCATCCACCACAATTTCGACCCACCTGATGAAAGAGCCGGGGCGGCCGGCTAGTCGTCATCCCCGGAGATGGTGCCCGCCAGGAACTCGGGCACGTCTTCCAAGCCCTGATCTTTCAATCGCTCGGCGGCAAATTCCTCGGCCTCCGTGGTGCCCATCTCCTTGGCCAGGTACTCCGCTTGCAGGTCCTTCAAGCCCTGGCGTCCTTCGATGGCCACCCTTTGCAGAAGTTTCCGCCACTGGATGATCTCTGAGTCGGTGCCGGAGAGCTTTTCGGCCGTGTCGTAGCGTTGGGTCGCCATGACTTTGGCGTCCTGGTTGGAGAACTGAATGTTCTGCACCCAGTTGTGCCATAGCAGGAAATGGACCCGCTCGTAGATGCGGCCCAGCAGGCTGCCGGGACGGGTGGTGTGGTAATAGACGATCCTGGTGGTGGCTTCGTCGATGGGCACGCACATCCGGGTGTATATGTGGGTGCGCGAATCGCTGCGGAACATGCCGGGCAGGTGGTGCCCCGGGCCCCACAGCGGATTGCTGGTGAGCGGAGGCCTGCTATAGCGGCGCTTGTTGGCCGGAATGAAGATCCAATTCCAAAGCAGACGCCACTTGCCCTTGGGCCAGCGGCCAAGGCCCTCGTAGGAGTCCTGGTACGGGAATTTGCCCCGGAAGATGTTGATGTAGTCCCCGAAGCCCCAAGCGCGCCTGGGGTTGCCGATCCTGTCTTGGTCTCCCCAGATGACGTTGAAACCGTTGCCCGTGAAGACGGGCCGGATGCGGGGCGACCGGCCGTAGGGGTCTTGGGGGCCGCGGGCCAGCATCAGGATGGAGTCCCGATGGACGTAATAGACGTGGGAGTCCATGGAGTTTTCCAGGGCCACCCGCCAGTTCACCGGCCAATCGGTCTTGCGGTAGAGGATCAGGCTGTTCTGTTCAAAGAACTCCTCGGGGACATCTTCTTCGATGGGGGCCGGTTCATTTTCGCCCATCCAGACGAAGACCATGCCCTTCAGGGTTTGGGTGGGGTATTTGCGGGCCCGGGCCTTGCCTGGGATTCCCGAGTTGGGGCCTTCACTCAAGACCGAGACGCACTCGCCTTCGCCGTCGAAGACCCATCCGTGATAATGGCAGGCCACCGTCCCTTTGAAGTGGCAGTCCCCTTGGGACAGGCTGGCGCCCCGGTGAGGGCACACGTCCCAGAGGGCCGCGACCTTTCCCTCCCGCTCTCTGAAGAAGCACAATTCCTCGCCCAGCATCTTGACCCGCACCGGCTTCCGGCCCACCTTGCTGTCCAGGAGAGCGGGATACCAGAAATCGCGGAGTCCATCGGCCGGGACCAAGTCCCGGCGGTCAAGGTCGGTCCGTATCGTTGTTGACACCATCGGTTGCCTCCCGGCTGAACCCTGTGGGTTCGCGCCTGTTACGGCTTCATCACCGCCAGGCACTTGCTGGAGTTGAAGATGTAGGTCTGCAGGAATTCGATTATCTCCGGCTTGCGGTCCAGCTCGGACATGGCCCCGGCCAGACACATCCAGTTCAGCATCTCCTGTTGGCCGGCGTCCTCGATCTGGCTATTGGTGATGCCGCGCCAGGCCTCGTAATTCCCGGCCTTCAGTTCCTCGAAGCGGGCCAGGTCCGACTCCACATCGGGGTAGAGCCACCAGTTCTTGGGGGTGAGGAAGGCGTGGGACCAACTGGAGGACGCTATCAATGCGACCCGCCAGGGGCTGGCTTGGAGCGCACGGGCCGTGGCCGCGCCGAGTTCCATGCATCGCTTGGGCGACGGTCCCGGCGGGTCCATGGGCATCTCCACGCCGTCGACCATCTGGGTGATGGCCCCGCCACGGTTGCGGATGATGCTGCTGCCGTAGCAGTTCACGGAGAATGGAATCACCGGATAGTCGAAGCCCTTGCGGTCGTAGTCCAGGTAGAGCAGCGTGTTCAAGAAGGCGTGGCCCAGGCCCGGCTGGTGGAGGGGCTTGTAAGAGTAGGCGATGTCGAACCCGTCTTCCAAGAGCGCTCCGGCCAGATAGCGGCTGGCCTCGTGTCCCCGGTAGCGGAATATCTTATCGGCGGGCTCGTCCCAGACGTTGGGCCGCTGGCCGCCGTCCCGGCCCACCATGGGCTGACACTCGAATTCGTCGTAGGCCAGGATGCAGAAGGCGGGTATGATGTCCTCTTTGAAATTCTCGTACTGGTCGTCTCCCCAGACCAACACCACGTCGGGGTTGAAGGCATCGATCTCGGCCCGGACCTTGCGAAAGCCATCGGCCAGCTTCTGACGCTGAATCTTGGCCGAGGTGTACCCTTGGTCGTCGCCCCACTCGGCGCGCATGGCCTCGGGCCAGGATGCTGGGTCCTTTCGCTCTTCCGGGATGCGGTCATTGTCCCGCAGCGCCCGGGTCAGGGAGTAGTTCTTCAGCTCATCGGGTGTGATGATCGCAGGGGAATGGGTTACGCCGACCCCCAATATCTCTGCCATGTTATTGCTCCGAAAATATGGTTTTGGGGCTTTCCCCCATCTCCGACGCGGTCGTGAGTCTCCCCGATGAATCGGGGGACCTAACCTTCCCCCGGCGCGGGGGAAGGGATTCAACGCCGGGTGAGCGTTCGCTTATGGGCTGAACAAGGCCAGGCATTTGTTGGAGTTGAACACGTAGGTCTCCACGTAGTCCA
>CAYMZL010000297.1:0-3800 GCA_964394825.1 uncultured Dehalococcoidia bacterium
TTGCGTCGTCCCCTGGCCAGCTCGAAGCCCACCCGCAGGACTCGTTCGATCTCGGCCTCGGTGTAGCGCATGGTGTCCTCGCCCACCATGCCGTTGGGCGTCTCACGCCTTCCCCTGGGCAAGGCGTAATAGAGTCCGCCGGTCAACTCGCGCACCACCACCAAGTCCACGCCTTCGATGATATGGGGTTTGAGCACGCTGGACTCGGCCAACCAGGGGTAGACCTTGACCGGCCTGATGTTGGCGAACACCCCCATGTGGGCCCGCATGTCCAGCAGACCCCGCTCGGGCCGCACCTTGGCATCGGGGGAGTCCCACTTGGGGCCGCCCACCGCGCCGAAGAGCACCGCGTCATTGGAGTCCAGGAGGCCGATGGTGTCCTCGGGCAGGGGAACCCCGTGCTTGTCGATGGAGATTCCGCCGATATCGCCGTAGCTGAGATTGAATTTATGCCCAAAGATCCGGCCCAACGCCTCCAAGACGCGCACGCCCTGCTCGGTCACCTCCGGGCCGATCCCGTCACCACCCAAAACGGCGATGTTGAACTCCACGTGGCCCCTCCTGACTCTTGGTACCCTAGTGTGTTGGTTTACTTTCGCACGGAGTCCGAAAAGGCCCCGGCCGCAAATCCCGCCACAGTATACCCATAATATCCAAGGCCTTCAAACGAGGCAGAACCAGCCTGGCAATGGCCCCAATTTTGTTCTATCATCCCCTTGCTTCAGCCGAATATTCGGGCAAGAGACCCATTGTGGATTCAGGCATGGATTTCAAACAGTTTTTGAAGGGTCTCCAGCGCATCGTCAGCAAGGAATACGTGGTGCATCACCCCGATGACCTGCTGGTTTTCGAATACGACGGTGCGGTGGACCGGAGGCTGCCCCAGGCGGTGGTCTTTCCCGCCAACTCCGACGAGGTGAGCCGGGTCGTTGCCCTGGCCCACGACGCTGGTATCCCCGTGGTGGGCCGGGGCGCCGGCACCGGACTCAGCGGCGGCGCCATCGCGCCGCCCGGCGGCATCCAGGTCGCCTTCACCCGAATGAACAACATCTTGGAAGTTGACATTGAGAACCGGCTGGCGTTGGTGGAACCAGGGGTCGTCAACCTGGACCTGGACACCCACGTCCGCAAGTTGGGCCTGCGTTACGCCCCCGACCCCTCCAGCCAACGGGCCTGCAGCCTGGGCGGCAACATCGCGGAGAACGCCGGAGGACCCCACTGTCTGGCTTACGGCACCACCACCAACCATGTGTTGGGGATGGAGGTCGTGCTGGAAGACGGCTCGGTCGTGAACCTGGGCAGCCTGGCCCGGGAGACCGTGGGATACGACCTCCGGGGCGTGTTCACCGGCTCGGAGGGCACCTTCGGCCTCGCCACCAAGATCGCGGTCCGGCTCCTGCCGGTGCCCGAATCGGTGCGCACCTTCCTGGGAATCTTCCCCGACGTGGAGTCGGCTTGCACGGCCGTATCGGCAATCATCGAGCACGGCATCGTCCCCGCCGCCCTGGAGATGATTGACGCTCTCACCATCCAGGCGGTGCAGAACGTCAGCGACGCCGGTTATCCCGACGACGCCGGGGCCGTGCTGCTCATCGAACTTGAGGGGCTGGAGGATGAGGTCGACGAGATTGGAGGCGAGGTCGAGGCCGCTCTTTGGGAGACCGGCGCAACCCAGGTGCGGACCGCGGAAGCGGCCGAGGAGCGGGAGCAACTCTGGGTGGGCCGCAAGGGCGCTCTGGGCGCTTTGGGCAGCATCGCTCCCAACTACTTCCTGGTTGACGGAGTGGTGCCTAGGACCAAGTTGGCCCAAGTGTTGGGGCAGGTGGCCGGGATCAGCCGGAAGTACAACATACCGATAGCCAACGTGTTCCACGCCGGAGACGGCAACCTCCATCCCTGCCTGCTCTTCGACGAACGCCAGCCCGGCGCCATCGAAAAGATCGTGGAGGCCGGGACCGAAGTGCTGCAGATATGCGTGGATGCCGGAGGAACCCTCACCGGTGAACACGGCGTAGGACTGGAGAAGAAGGAGCAGATGCCCTTGGTCTTCTCCGACGATGACATGGCCGCCATGATATCGGTGCGTGAGTCCTTTGCCCCGGACAACAACCTGAATCCGGGCAAGATATTCCCCGACGGGGAACAGTACACGCCTTCGGCCCACCCAGCCACCCCCGGCATGACCATCTAACCCGCCGCCGCCGGCGCAGCCGGTGCAATGGGTCACGCACCTGTCTTTCCGGAACCATATCGTCCGATTCGAACAGGAGATTTGATTGGAGTCTTCCCTCAGTGACCGGCTCGTGGGGCTTTTGGGCTCCAACGCCGTGTTGCCAATTGACGGGTATGACATCGACGGGCTGATACCGCAGGCCGTGGTGCGTCCGGGGGACCGGCTCCAGGTCTCCGAGGTTCTGAGTTGGGCTTCGGCGGAGCAGGTGAGCGTCTTGCCCAGAGGCGGCGGCACCAGGATGGGGTTGGGCAATGTCCCGCAGCGGGCGGACCTGGTGTTGGACCTGGGAGGGCTGAACAGATTGGTGGACTACCAGCCCGCCGACATGACCGCCACAGTCGAGGCCGGCATGACCCTGGCGGCGCTGCAGGAACAACTGGCTCCGGGCGGCGAATTCGTCCCCTTGGAATCGGCGCTGCCCGGCCGCTCCACAGTGGGCGGCGCCCTGTCCGTGGGCACGGGGGGCCCCCTGGCCCACGCCTACGGCCTGCCCAGGGAGTGGCTTATCGGCATCAGCGTGATAAGCGCTCAGGGCGTGGCCACCAGGTCGGGCGGCAAGGTGGTTAAGAACGTGACCGGTTACGACCTTAATAAGCTGTACACCGGCTCATTGGGCACACTGGGCGTGATTGTCGAAGCCTCATTCAAGCTCTTGCCCATCGACCCCCAAGCCGGGGCCTTGATGGCGTCATTTCCGTCCCTTGCCTCCGCACTCTCGGCCGGCCGGAAGCTGCTCCACTCGCCCGCCGCTCCCATGGGCTGCCACAGCGTCACCTCGGGAGTCTCGCGGCGGCTGCAGGACTCCCTCCACGCCGCGTCCCAGGACCTGGGACTGGGGGAAGAGGAAACCGCCCTGTCCTTCGCCTTCTTTTCGGGCCGCGCCAAGGTCACCGGCCGGAGGTTGGAAGAGGCTGCGGCGTTGCTCCTGGCGGAAGGGGCGAACGCGGTGCAGCGGATCGAGGGACCTGCCTCCCACGGGCTGCTGCGCTGGATCACCGACGTTCCGTCGGAGATAAGTCCGGGCTCCGCTCTGGTCATGAAGCTGTCGGTCCCGTCAAGATCGGCCGCGCGGACCTCCGCTGAATGCGATGAGATAACCCTCACTGGAGAGAAGCCGGAGCAGATGGCCGACCCCGGCTTCGGCAGCATCCGTCTTTTCTGGCCCCGGCCCTCGGACGGCCGGGCGAACAACCGAGAAGAGGAACAGCCAATCTTGGACGCGGTCCAACAGACCCGGCAGATCGCCCACCGGTACGGCGGTACGGCGGTCGTGGAACTATGTCCGCTGCCGGTAAAACGGAACATCGATGTGTGGGGAGACCCTCCCGACAGCCTGGCCGTCATGCGGCGCATCAAAGACAGATTCGATCCCGGCGGAATCCTGAACCCAGGCCGGTTCCTGGGAGGTATCTAGATGGCCCAACCATCGACTGAATTACCCGGCGGGTTCACCGGCCCCGACGCCCCGGCCGAGTCCGACCTCTACCGTTGCGTGCACTGTGGGCTCTGCCTCAGTGCCTGCCCGACCTACGTGGAGACGGCGCTGGAGATGGAGTCGCCCAGGGGC
>CAYMZL010000298.1:0-3785 GCA_964394825.1 uncultured Dehalococcoidia bacterium
CCTGCCTCAAGAGGCCCAGACACCGGCCCCGGCGTCGGCTGATTGACCGGTTCCCGCCGTCCCATTTCACCAAATACCCGCGAACGTCCCCGGATGCGGTATCCTGTTCCAAACCCTCGTGTCGCCCTATTCAGCGGAGACAGTCACCCCTAATGCCCCATCGGAGGCAGCGAATGACGCAGCAAGATACCGGCCGCAGATTTCCCACCGTCGGAGACGGGAGTGGAATGACTTCAGACCCACGCTTCTACCGGGAGGAGCTTCAATTAACGTTCCGCAACCGAGGGATGCCCCTTGAGGGCCTGCGTTATGACGTAACGCCCACCGGGATGCACTACCTTCTGGTCCACTTCGATATCCCGGAAGTGGACCCGAGCGCCTGGAACCTCAAGATCGGCGGTCTGGTTGGGAAGCCCGCAACCCTTTCCCTCGAACATATCAAGGCCCTGCCTTCGCGGACCGAGGTCGTGACCATGGAGTGCGCCGGCAACGGGCGGGCGCTGTTCACGCCGCGTTCGGTGTCCCAGCCTTGGCTCCTTGAGGCGATCGGCACCGCCGAATGGACCGGGACGCCGCTCAAGGGCGTGTTGGAGGCGGCCGGCTTGAAAGAGACAGCGGTGGAGATACTGTTCACCGGGTGCGACCAGGGAGTGCAGGGAGAAGAGGTCCAGTACTATCAGCGCAGCCTCACCGTCGCAGAGGCCACCAGAGACGAGGTGTTGCTGGTTTATGAGATGAACGGACGGGCCTTGGAGCCCCAACACGGCTATCCCCTGCGCCTCGTCGTGCCCGGCTGGTATGGAATGACCAGCGTAAAGTGGTTGGAAAGCATCGAGGCCGTCGGCGAACCATTCAACGGGTACCAGATGCACGGGTCCTACCGCTATGCCCAAACGGCCGACGAGCCCGGCGAACCCGTTGACCTGATCCGCGTGCGGGCGCTGATGGTCCCTCCTGGGATCCCCGATTTCCTGACCCGGACCAGGCTCCTCGATTCCGGACCGGTGACGCTGACGGGCCGCGCTTGGGCCGGACGGCTGGGCATCTCGCGGGTGGAGACCAGCGCCGACGGCGGCGCAACCTGGTCCGACGCCCAACTTGGCGTTCAGCCTCCGCGGTTCGCCTGGCGCGGGTGGACGGCCCAATGGAACGCCGCCGCGGGGAGATACACGGTGATGGTGCGGGCCACCGACACCGAAGGCAACCGCCAGCCGGTGGAACCGGAATGGAACATCCAGGGCATGGGGAACAACATGGTCCAGACAGTGGACGTGATCGTGGAGTAGATAGCTGTCAGCGGTCAGCAAAGCGCCGGCTGCTGACCGCTGATTGCTGACGGGCCCGCAAACTCCCCGCTTGGCATATTGCGGAAATCCCCCTAAATCCCCCTTTGCAAAGGGGGACCGAGGGGGATTTAGGGGGATTTATCGGCATCCACAGCCACTTTTTCGTGCCCAGGTATCTGGAGAACCCGGCGGGCCTCGCAGGCTGAGCCTGCACCCAAATACCTCCGGCCGCGGAACTAGATAGCCCAGCCCAATTGTTGGGCCGTTGAGCCCGATGCTCTCTCAGGGTAAACTGTCCCGAAAACAACGCTGCTTCACCCGCTGACGGCCCCGATGGAATCGGGGCTTACTATCCTCCCCCTTTCGTAAAGGGGGACCGAGGGGGATTTATGCGCATCGACGTCCACAGCCACCTGATCTATCTGCCCTATCTGGAATACCTGGCGGGACGCAGCTCCCTGCCCCAGGGGGTTCTGGAAGGCGGGACCTACTTCGTGAGCTGCACCGGGGGTTACCGCCACGCCTCGCCCATCGTCCACGCCGACCCCGATCAGAAGCTGCGGGACATGGAGGACCTGGGTATCGGGATCTCAATCCTGAGCCACGGCATGCCCGGCCCGGAGCTGCTGGGCGGGCCCGAGGCCGACGATTGGGCCTCCCGGATCAACGACCACCTGGCGGAGGTAATACAGGCCCACCCCGGCAAGTTCGAGGCCTGGGCCACCCTGGGCTGGGGCAGCGCCGAACGCACCATCGCCGAGATCGACCGCTGCGTGAAACAGTTGGGCTTCAAGGGCGTCTATCTCTTCTCCAACATCAACCAGAAGACTCTGGACATCCGCGAGTTCTGGCCGGTTTACAAGTACATCGAGAGCCTGGGCGTGCCCATGAACATGCACCCCACGGCCCCCATCAACATGAACGGCATCGACCACCGGCCCCTGGTCCCCGGCATGGCCTTCATGTTCGACACCACCCTGGCCACGGTGCGCCTGGTGATGAGCGGCGTTTTCCAGGAATACCCCGGCCTGAAATTGATCGTCCCCCACACCGGCGGGTTCGTGCCCTTCATCCGCGGGCGCGTGGGCCGGATGATCGACGCCTGGACCTCGCCCCAAGACTGGGACGACCTGTCCGAGTCTTCCCAGGCCTACTTCGACAAGATCTACGTGGACACGGTGGCCCACAGTCCGGCCGCCCTGGAGTACTGCTACAAGATGTACGGGGCCGGCCGCCTGCTCTACGGCACCGACCACCCCTTCTCGCACTTCAAAGAGTACAACGAGATGGTGGACAACCTGGACTGCCCAGAGTCCGACCGCGAACTGATCAACCACGGCAACGCGGAAAAGCTGCTGGGCCTTTAGCTGCCAGCAGTCAAGGCGCCGAAATCCCCCTAAATCCCCCTTTGTCCCGACTCAGATCGGGAGGGGACTTGAACCTCCCCCTTTCGTAAAGGGGGACCGAGGGGGATTTCGCTCACCAACATTCAGAAACCAATAGGCTGATCGCTGACAGCTTCCGCAAGGAGGACCATGAATCTGAGAGATTCCGTAATCATCGTCACCGGCTCGGCCACCGGGCTCGGCGCCGCCATCGTGAAACAGGTGGCGGCCAAAGGAGCGCGGGTGGTGATCAACTACACCAAGAGCGAGAAAGAGGCCCGGGATACCGAAGCGGTCTGCGAATACCTGGGCGTGGAATCCCTGGTGATTAAAGCGGACGTGTCGGTGGACGAGGACTGCCGCCGCCTGGCCGCCGAGGCCATGGGGAAGTGGGGCCGCATCGACGGGCTGGTCAATAACGCCGCCCGGTCGGTCTTCGCCGACTCCAAGGACCTTGAGTCGCTTTCGGCCCAGCAGTTCATGGACGTCTACTCAGTGAACGTGGTGGGGGTCTACCAGATGACCCGGGCGGCCGCGCCCCACATCAAGGCCCAGGGAGATGGGGCGATAGTCAACGTGTCGTCCATCTCGGCCATCACCGGCGCCGGCAGCTCCATCGCCTACGTGGCCTCCAAGGGCGCGCTGAACACCATGACCACCGCCCTGGCCCGCGCGTTGGCCCCCGAGATACGGGTCAACGCCGTCCTGCCCGGCGCCTTTCCCTCCCGCTGGTGGGCCGACGGCCTGGGCGAAGAGGGGGCCAAGACCCTCTTCGAAAAGTTTACCGAACAGGTCCCGCTCAAGTCGGTCGCCGATGTGGAATCCGTCGCCAGGACCGTGGTCTGGCTGTTGGAAGACGCCGGCTATATCACCGGAGAGATGATCAAGATAGACTCGGGCATGCACCTGCTGGGCTTCCAGCCATAGCAGACGACGCCGGAGGTGTTTGCCGAGTAATTAGAGGTGTTACGGCCAATAATGCTATAATCATGGCTGGGTAATAATCGAAATTGGGGGATTTCCGATGAAAACCGGCCACATCAAGCAACGGAACATGATCATGCAGGTCGTCCTGGCCATCGTCACCTTGGGGATCTATTTCATCTACTGGTTC
>CAYMZL010000299.1:0-3771 GCA_964394825.1 uncultured Dehalococcoidia bacterium
CGCCGGGCCCCTCGCCGTCTTGGGCCGACATCACCAAGGGATGGCCGCCCAGGTATTCCCGGATGGCCCGGCGCAGCGCTCCCGTTCCCTTGCCGTGAATCAACCGGACCGTGCCGGCCCCATCCAATGCGGCGTCGTTCAGGGCTTCATCCACCCGGCCCAGGGCCTCGTCCACCCGCAGGCCGCGCAGGTCCAACTCGGCGCTGGGGCCTTTCCGGGGAGCGCGGTCCAGGTACACCCCCTTGGCTGCCGCCGCCGGACGGCCCTCGGCCTGCCGTTCCAACTGGTACACCGGAATCTTGGCGCGCATGGTCCCCAGCAAGACCTCCACCCGGTCCTGGCTATCCGCCAAGGCAATCACTTCCACCGGCTGGGCGATGCCCCGGATGTAGACGCGGTCCCCTTCCTTCAAGTTGGACTGCCACGGGGTCCGCTGGACCTCGATGGGCGACCAAGCCGCCGAGTCCAATTGACGCTGGACCTCCCGGACCTCGGTCCGGTGGGTCTGAATCTCCTGCCGTGACTCCGTGTTTTCCCGTGACTCGGTGGTTTGCCGCAACTCGGCGGTTTCAAGGGAACGTTCGGCCCTGGCCAGCCGGTCAAGCATCCCGCCGATACGGCGTTGCAACTCCTGGCGTGATTCCTCCACCAGATTGGCCTTGACCGATTCCACGTCGGCCAACTGGGCGTCAAGCTCCCGTTGTTGGCGCACCGCTTCCGACCTGGCGAGTTCGGCTTCCTGCCGCAGTTCCTCAACCACCCGGCGCTCCTGCTGAAGCTCCTGCAGCAGACCCTCGGTGGCCTGCTCCACGGGGGAGATGCCGCTCCTGGCGTCCTCGATGACCTCCGGTGGCACCCCCAGCCGGGCCGCGATGGTCAGGGCGTAGCTCCGGCCCGGCAGGCCCAGGGTGACATGGTAGGTGGGCTCCAGGGTGTTGGGGTCCAGGTCCACGCTGGCGTTGACCATGCCCGGTTGGTCCTGCACGAACCTGGCGACGCCCCGGTGATGGGTGGTGCCCACCACGAACGAGCCGATCTTCTGGAAGTACCGGAGGACGGCGCTGGCCAGGGCCGAGCCCTCCTCCGGGTCGGTGCTGGTGCCCAGTTCATCCACCAGCACCAAGGAATGCACCGTCGTCCGGGACATGATGTTTTTCAGGTTCGTGATGTGGGAGCTGAAGGTGGACAGCGATTGTTGGATGCTCTGCTGGTCTCCGATGTCCGCGTAGATGCCGTCGAACCGGGGGAAATGGGCCTCTTCGGCGGGGACATGCAGGCCGGCCTGGGCCATCATGGCCAATAGGCCCACTGTTTTCAGGGTTACGGTCTTGCCTCCGGCGTTGGGGCCGGTGATCAGCATCACCCCATGGTCCCGGTCCAGTTCGACGCTCACCGGGACCACCTTGCCGGTGAGCAGCGGGTGGCGGGCCCGGACCAATCTCAGGCGCCGGTCCGCCACCTCCTGGTCGGCCACCCACGGGGCCACCGCGTCCGTGGCGGCCGAGTAACGGCCCTTGGCCAGGTCCAAGTCAAGCCGCGCCATCAGGTCCAGGGTCAGCAGAAGGTCCTCTCCCGACATTCCCACCATGCCGGACAACTGGCGCAGCACCCGGTCAACCTCCCGTTCCTCGGCCAGCCGGGCCTCACGCCAGCGGTTGCCCATGTCGATGGCCGGCATGGGCTCGACGAACACCGTGGCCCCGCTGTCGGACACGTCGTGGACGATGCCCGGCACCCGGTACCGCAGCTCCGCCTTGATCAGCAGCACCATGCGGCCGTTGCGCTGGGTAATCAACGGTTCCTGGACCACCTCCGCCCGTTGCAGGCGGCGCAGATTCCGCTCCATGATCTCGTTTAGCCGGTTCTGGGCCTGGCGCGCCTCCTGGCGCAGGTTGTGCAACACTGGGCTGGCGTTGTCCAGGACCTCCCCGGCCGGGCTGATGGCGCCCGAGATGGCCCGCTCCAGGTCGCTCAATTCGGGGATGTTTTCCGAAACGCCGGTGAGCAGCGGTATGTCGTCCCGGCGGCCCAGTTCGGTGCGGTCGTAGCGGGCCGCCCGGAGCAATTCTCTCACCAAGAACAACTCTTCGCCCCGCAGCAGTCCGCCCAGCAGGGCGCGCTGGAACAACTCCCGAAAGTCCTGGTCCGGCCCAAATTCCAGGGCCCCGCCCTGGTCCAGGTACTGCCGGGCTTCGGTGGTCTCCTGAAGCCGGGTGGCGATCTCCAGCAGGTCGCGGCTGGGCGAGAGTGTCCTGGCCCTCTCACCGCCCACAACAGTGTGAGTGTAAGCGGCGATCTGCTCCCGGACCTGGTCGAACTCCAGCAGCGGGCCGGCAACGTCGAAGCCGCCCAGGCCGCTGTTCCACGGGCGAGACCCGGTTCGAATCACGGGCTCCGTGGCAGTAACCTCTGGTGGATTATTGTTTTCCAGTTCAGCGTCGCTCAATATTCACCATTCGATGCCCCAGACCCGGCTCTCATGGAGGGTGCTCCCCAGGTCGTCCAGGGTGTCGCGCTTGGGGTCCCGTATATTCAATCTTCGTTTCAGGGTGATGTTTTTGTATTCCTCCAGGCGCGGGCAGACCTTCAAAAAGCCGTTCAGGGTGAACTTTTCTCCGCCCAAGACCACGTGGTCCAACTCCCCGGCCAGGGGTTCGAACTGGGCGCGGACAGTTTCGCACACCTTCACGTACAACCGCCGCATCTGGCCCTCCCGGACCCGGGTAAAGCGGAGTTGGGACGTCCCCCCGGCATGGTGTTTTCCCTTCACGTAGCGGGAATCGGTCTTGGAGGAAGCCAAACCCTCGCCCCGGTACACCGCCACCGAGTAACGGCCCAGGCGCACCAGCACCACGCCCACGAGACGTTCCGCGTCCAGAAGAGACCAGAGGGGCCCCTCGTTCCAACTGTCAGGTTGGCTGCTTTCAGTTACCGGGAAGGGCGGCGCGATGACCAACGCCCGGTCGCCGGAGCGAAGACCGACCAGGCCGCACCCATTCTCCTCGGGCGTCCCACCCAACCGGGCCAACCGCTCCCGCCACTCTGGCGACTCGGCGGTGTCGCCGGGCCGCAGATAGACCGACGACGCAGGCTCATCGGGACCGGGCTTCCGCACGTTCAGAAGATTACGCAGCCGGTCCTTGGTGAGCCAGTCTCCGTTAAGGCCGGCCGCAGGCGTGCCGGTTCTTTGTCTAGCTTCGCTCATGATGTTCTCAATGTGTCCAAGAAAATTGTACCACCGAGGATTCTTATTGCACTGGAGTTTGCCGGGGTGTTTACTGGGACGGCCGACGCCCCTTCCAGCGAACCGGCTCCGGCCTTAGAATGACCTCGCAGCTTTAGACGAGCTCAGGGAGAGAAAATGGCGGCAGAAGAGAGATTGACCCCGCTCCAACGCCGGGCAAGGGTGTTGGAGCGGCTGGACGAAGGGCATCAGGCGCTACACGACGCGCTGGAAGGGATCGACCCCGAGGACGCTTTCTTGGGCTCCCGCTGGTCGGTCTGGGAGGTGCTGAACCACCTGGATTCGGAGAACTACGTGGAGGCGCTGGAACAGATCGCCTCTGGGAAGATGGAGATGCTGCCCCCATTCACCAGCCGCGAGGAGAAACTCAAAAAGGACATCGCCCATCTGGACGAGACCTTCCAGCGTTTCCGCGCCCTGGTGGCGGGCCTGACCGAGAAGCGTCTGTCTCAACCGGTGACCCCGCCCAACCCCCACCACTCATTTCCTGTGCTGACTTTACCTGAGTTGGTGGAGCGGTCGTCGGG
>CAYMZL010000300.1:0-3748 GCA_964394825.1 uncultured Dehalococcoidia bacterium
CATCGGAGCAGAGCCGTTCCGCCAGCAGCAACCAGTCGAAGGCTTCACCCAGGAGAAGGTACCGGTACCTGCGGCCGTCGAAGGTCTCTTCGGGCATAGTCCAGCGGCCCATCGCCTCAAGGAGTGCGCGGCGCCAGGGCGCTCCGGCGGCCAGCGCAGTCCGCAGGTGCACTAAGGCTTCCGGGACCCGGTGGGTGAGCGCAGTCTCCCCGGCCGGTTCGGCAACCTGGGTCCAGTCGTTGGGCTGGGCCATATGGGAGGACTGGCTCATGCCGGGACCGTTCCGCAGCGCCGTTTATCGAAGACACTGAGACGCTGGGGTTTGGGCGTCCGGATGAACTCCAGAAACCCCTCTCTGGGCAGGGTGTTTAGGATGTCCTCCGGCCGGCACCATGCCCGGCGGGCCACCGCCACGCCGAAGCGTCGTTTGTCCAGGTGAGTGTGGTGGTGGGAATCGGTGTTGATGACCAAGGGCACACCCAATTCCCTGGCCCGGTAGGCGTGGGTGTCCCTCAGGTCCAGGCGCTCTGGAGAGGCGTTGATCTCCAGGGCCGTTCCCGTGTCGCGGGCGGCCTGCAAAACCGCTTCAAGGTCGAATTCCACGGGTTCCCTTTGGCCCAGCAATCGGGTCGATAGGTGCCCGATGATCGTCACCGAGGGGTGTTCCATCGCCTTGATCATGCGGGCGGTCATGGTGGCCTGGTCTTGGCCCATGGCCGAGTGGACCGAGGCTACAACCACGTCCAGTTGGGCCAATATCTCATCGGGATAATCCATCTCTCCATTGGCCCGGATATCGACCTCCGACCCGCAGAGGATGGTGATGTCGTATCTCCCCTGCATCGAGCGGAGCAAATCGATCTGTGACTCCAGACGCTCGTTGGAGAGGCCATTGGCGACTCCCAGACCCGCCGAGTGGTCGGTGAGGGCCATGTATTCATAGCCCTGGGCGGCGGCGGCTTCGACCATCATTTCGATGGGGTCGTTCCCGTCGCTCCACTCGCTGTGCAGGTGCAGGTCGCCCTTGAGATCGGATTCCTCCAACAGGGAGGGCAGACGGTCTTCCAGGCCGGCGTCAATCTCATACATCCCCGTGCGCAATTCGGGCGGCATCCAGGGCAGACCCAGCCGGGCGTAGAAGCTCTCCTCGTCGGAAAATTCTTCCACCTGTCCGGTCGCGGTGTCGGTTATGCCGTATTCATTGAGAGAAAGCCCCCGGCGGTTGGCGTAATCGCGGAGGCGGATGTTGTGCTGCTGGCTGCCGGTGAAATACTGGAGCAGGGCGCCGAAAGAACCCGGTTCGCCGATCCGGAGGTCGATCTGCATCCCGGACTCAACCACCACGCTGGTCTTCTTGGGGCCGTGGACCAGCACGTCTTTGACCATGGGCAGGGAAACCAACGCGTTGCCCACCGATTCGGGGTCCGGCGCGGTGCCCACCAGATCGATGTCTCCGATGGTTTCTTCCCAACGCCTGAGGCTGCCGGCGGGGAATAGGGGACCGATGTCCGGGCACTGGTCCCGCAGGGCGGCAACCACCTCTTCAGCCACCGGCAGCGCTTGGCCTATCGGTGTCCGGCTGCCCATGGACTGAAATGCTTGGATGTGGCGCAGGATGGTTTCAGCGGCCCGTTTACCCATCCGCGGCAGTTGTGCCAGGCGTCCGTCCGCGGCGGCTTCGGCCACGCCTTCCACCGTGCTGATGCCCAGTTCTTGGCTGATGGCCATGGCGGTCTTGGGGCCGATGCCGGGGATGTCCTTCAACTCCAGGACGCCTGGCGGGAGTTCGTCCAGCAGTCTTTGATAGGCGGCCACCTGTCCGGTCCCGATGAACTCGGCGATCTTTTCGCTGATGGCTTTGCCGACGCCCGGTATCTTGGTGAGGTCCTCTCCGTTCTCCATGGCTTGAGCCAGGGGTGAGGACAGTTGCTCGATGGTGCGGGCGGCCCTTTGGTAGGCACGTATCTTGAAGATGGTGTCGCCCTTCATCTCAAGAAGGGCGCCCATGTTCTCGAAGAGCTCGGCTATCTGTTCGTTGGTAGGAGCCATAACCGGCTACTCGGCGGAGTTGCCCTGGATCCCCTGGACCATCTGGCTCATGAAAGCCGAAAGGTGCCGGACACCCCCGATGGCCGCCACATACTCCATGCGTTTGGGGCCGATGACACAGATGGTGCCGCTAACGCCGTGGGGGATGCCGTATTGACACACGATGACACCGAAGGGACTCAAGAATTCGTCCCGGTTCTCGGACCCGATGAATACCACCGGGTTTTCCGTGGTCTCTTTCTCGGGCGTGGCGCTTAGCACCCGCTCCAACAGGACCCTTTCTTCCACCAATCGGACCAACTCCCGCGCCAGCTCCCCTCTGGAAAACTCGGGCTGATTCAGCAGCAGACGCAGCCCATCGGTGTAATGCTCCTGGGCATCGGCGGTTTCTGCCTCGCGCATGAGGCTCACAGATCCCTCTTTGACCTGTTCCTCAAGCGAGTTGAGTTCGAGTTGGTTTGACTGCATCTGAGACCGGTTGAGGCCGCCAAGGGATTCATTTAAGCGGCTGGCGGCCAGGTCCAACTGCATCTGGTCCACCCTTTTTCCGAAGGGCAGGAGCCTTCGGAGCAGCCGTGCCTCTTCAAGTACAAGCACGAGAAGCGCGGTGGACTCTTGAAGGAAGACCAACTGGATTCGCTTGAGGCGGGGAAACCGGGCCCTGGGAGCGGTGACGATGGCCAGATTCTCGGTGAGCCCGGACAGGATCGCCGCGCACCGCTTACTCCAGGCGCCGATGTCGGGTTCCGTTTGGGCCAGGTCGCGGTCCACGCTCTCCCGCAGTTCGCTGGGGAGCCGGGGGGTCTCCGGCAGGGATTCCACGTAATATCGGTAGCCCTGGTCAGAAGGCACGCCGCCGGAGGATACATGGGGCCGGGAGATGTAGCCGTCCTGAGTAAGCTGAGCCATGGTGTTGCGGACGGTGGCGGAGCTGATCTTGTGGTCGAGGTTGCGGGCGATGTCATCCGACGCTACCGGAGTAGCGGATTGAAGGTACTCGCCGACTAGAACATTCAGTACTGTCGCAGCGCGCTCGTTGAGCATCAGTGTCCCGTCAGTACCGCCTTTAACCCGCCAGCTTGAGGCTGAGGGGGCTATTTTGCGACGTTAACATAGCTTTCTGGGCAGTGTCAAACGTTGACCGGTTGCGTCTATCCAATTATACTCAGCCAGAGTTTTACCGGAGTATTAATCTTGGAACAGGTGGGTTGGGATGGGTGTGGCCGCGCAAGCTAGAACTCGATCGTTCATCGACGTTGTAATCCCGGTTGACCGCTTCGGCGCCCGTATCGCCCGGGATGTGGCCCTCATAATCCTTTTCAGCCTGGTTACGGCCGGGTTAGCCCGTATCTCAGTCCACCTTCCCTTCACCCCCGTGCCCATCACTGGGCAGACGTTGGCCGTGCTCCTGGCTGGGGCGGCATTGGGCAGTTGGCGGGGCGCCGCGGCGATGGTGTTGTACGCCGTGGGGGGCAGCCAGTTCTCGGTGTTTGCCGGCGGCAGCGACGCTATCTTCCACTGGCAGGCCGGTTCGGGCGGCTATATCTTTGGTATCACGTCTGGGTCTTCGGGACTGGTCTGGGAACTGGCATCCGGCGGTTATATAATCGGCTTCATACCGGCCGCTTTCGTAGTCGGTTATCTTTGTGAGCGTGGCTGGGACCGGAAGTCCTGGATCTTGATAGCCATGCTGGCCGGA
>CAYMZL010000301.1:0-3714 GCA_964394825.1 uncultured Dehalococcoidia bacterium
ACGGCGCCGCCCGCCGCCTCCAGATGCAAGACGGACGCCGCCTGGAGGTCAAGATTCCAGCCGGAGTCGACAGCGGTTCCCGGGTCCACATCTCCGCGGACCTCGACCAAGGCGGAGATTTTTACCTGATCGTGTCGATCAAGGACCACCCAAGGTTCCGCCGTCAGGGCAAAGACCTTTTCGTGGACGTGGAGGCGCCCTTGGACGATGCCGTCCTGGGCGGCGAGCTGACCGTGCCCACCCTTACCGGACGGCTGGCATTGACCATCCCCCAGGGGACCCAGAACGGACGCCGGTTCCGGTTGGCGGGACAGGGCATGCCGGCCCTGAACAACTCGGCCAATAACCCACGGAGCGACGTCGACAACCGCGGCGACCTGTTCGCCACCATAAGGGTGAAGCTTCCCTCCGAATTCACGGAAGAGGAATTGGACCTTTTCCAGAGATTAAGGACCAAACGCATGGAAACGCCGGCGACCCCAGCGTCCGAGAATGACGGTGCGGCCGGCGAGGAGCAATCATGACCAATGAGAATCAGTTTCGAGACGAACCGTGTTTCGTGATCAGCGTGGCCGCACGCATCGTCGGGGTCCACGCCCAGACCCTGCGCCACTACGAGCGCGTGGGCCTCATCTGGCCATCCAGGACCGGGGGACGCCAAAGGCTGTATTCCATGGCCGACATCGACCGCCTGCGCCGTCTCAAGTCCCTGACCGAGGATATGGGACTCAACCTGGCTGGGGCTGAGGTGGCCCTAAAGCTCATGAA
This sequence comes from uncultured Dehalococcoidia bacterium, assembly GCA_964394825.1. Taxonomy (GTDB): domain Bacteria; phylum Chloroflexota; class Dehalococcoidia; order Lucifugimonadales; family UBA3495; genus UBA9611. The sequence goes on from CAYMZL010000301.1 coordinate 769, forward strand.
CCGCATCGAAGAATTAGAGACGGAAGTTAAACAATTGACCGAGGCCGTGAATATCTTACAGAGTCAGGGACCGCGTCAGGTACAGGGAGCGGCCGACCGCCCCAGCCGTCAAGGAAGCACCGCCTAGCCTCGATCAGATGGGGCGGACCTAGGAGAAATCATCATGGTATTAAGACCGGACCAATTCACCGAACAAGCGCAAGAAGTGTTGCACAATTCCCAGGACCTGGTGCGCCGGTACGGCCACAGCCAGTGGGACGTGGAGCACATCCTGCTGGCGCTTTTGGAGTTGGAAAACGGGATTCCCGGCGAGATACTCGCCGAGATCGGCGTCCAAGTGGACGCCATCAAGGCCCAGTTGGACCGGGCGTTGGAGGCCGCTCCCAAGGTGGGCAACAGCGCGACCCAGATCTACGCCACTCCCAGGGCCTCGCGGCTTCTGGAGGACGCCAAGAATGAAGCGTCGCGGCTGAAGGACGACTTCATCGGCGCCGAGCACCTGTTCATCGCCGCCGTCATGGAGTCCCAGGGAGACGCCGCCCAGGTGTTGCAGGAACACGGCATCGACCAGGAAAAGGTCTATCAGGCGCTGGTGGAGATCCGGGGCAGCCACCGGGTGGACGACCCCAGGGCGGAGAGCCGTTACCGGTCTTTGGACAAATACAGCATCGACCTGACCCACCTGGCCCGCCAGGGGAAACTGGACCCGGTGGTGGGACGGGACGAAGAGATCCGCCAGGTGATGCAGACGCTGACCCGGCGGAAGAAGAACAATCCCGTGATTATCGGCGAGGCCGGCGTGGGCAAGACGGCCATCGTCGAGGGACTGGCCGCCCGCATCGTGGCGGGAGACGTGGCCGACTCCCTAAAGGGCCGCCGGGTGCTGGCCCTGGACATGGGCGCATTGGTCGCCGGGTCCAAGTTCCGCGGTGAATTCGAAGAGCGGCTCAAGTCCGTGGTGGACGAGGTGAAGCAGGCCCACCGGGAGGTGATTCTGTTCCTGGACGAGATACACACCATGGTGGGCGCCGGCGCTGCCGAAGGTGGCATCGACGCCAGCAACCTGCTCAAGCCCGCGCTCGCGCGGGGTGAGCTCCAGTGCATCGGCGCCACCACCCTGGACGAGTACCGGAAATACATCGAGAAAGACACCGCTCTGGAGCGCCGTTTCCAGCCTGTGATTCTTGAGGAGCCGACGGTGGAGGAAACGGTGGAGATCCTCCGCATACTGCGGCCCCGCTATGAGGCCCATCACAAGGTGGACATCGACGACTCCGCCCTGGTGGCGGCCGCCCGCCTCAGCGACCGCTACGTAACCGGGCGTCAGCTTCCCGACAAGGCGGTGGACTTCATCGACGAGGCCGCCAGCAAGCTGCGCATCGACGCCGAAAGCCTGCCCGCCGACGTCAAGAACAAGGAAGAACGCATCGCGCAGTTGTTGGACCAAGAGGAGGCCGCCGCCCAGCGCACCGAATACGAGCGCGCCGCCGAGCTCAGGGTGGAGCGCCTGCGCTTGGAAGAAGAATACGAATCGGAACGGCAGAGCCTGCAGCAAGACCGCAACTTCGACATGGTGGTGGGCGAGTTGGACATCGCCGAACTGGTCTCCAAATGGACCGGCATACCCACCGGACGTCTGTTGGAGGGCGAGGGCGAGCGCCTGGTGCACATGGAGGAGAACCTCCACCAACGGATCATCGGCCAAGAAGAGGCGGTGGTGGCGGTGGCCGAGGCCATCCGGCGTTCCCGCTCCGGCATGAGCGACCCACGGCGGCCCATCGGCAGCTTCATATTCCTGGGCCCCACGGGCGTCGGCAAGACCGAGCTGGCCAAGTCCCTGGCCCAGTTCATGTTCGACGACGAGTCCAACATGGTGCGCATCGACATGTCCGAGTACATGGAGAAACACACCGTCTCGCGGCTCATCGGCGCCCCTCCGGGCTACGTGGGCTACGAAGAGGGCGGTCAGCTCACCGAGGCGGTGCGCCGCCGGCCCTACCGGGTGGTGCTCTTCGACGAGATTGAAAAGGCCCATCCCGACATCTTCAACATCCTGCTCCAGGTGCTGGAGGACGGGCGGTTGACCGACGGCCACGGGCGGGTCGTCGATTTCAGGAACACCGTCATCATCATGACCAGCAACCTGGGCACCTCCAGCATCGGGCGGCAGGCCTTCGGGTTCCGCACCGGCGGCAAGGCCAGCGAGGATGAAGACCAGAAACTTCGGGACTCGGTGAACGACGCACTCAAGGAGACCTTCCGGCCCGAGTTCCTCAACCGGATCGACGAGACCATCGTCTTCCACCCGTTGACCCAGGAACAGATCGTCCAGGTGGTGGGACTGATGACCAAGGACGTCCAGGGCCGTCTCGAGGAACGTGGAATGACCTTCGAATTGACCTCCGACGCCAAACTTTGGTTGGGCAAGGAAGGCTACGACCCGGTCTACGGGGCGAGGCCCCTGCGCCGGGCGGTGACCCGCTTCTTGGAGAACCCACTGTCCAAGGGCATATTGTCCGGGGAGTTCACCCCGGGTGACCACGTCCTGGTGGACGCCGGAACGGGCGCCCTGGTGTTGACCAAGGTGGCGGCGCCGGCGCCTGAGCCGGATGCGCCTGACCGGGATGCCTCTGAACCGGAAGCCTCTGGGAGCGAGACGGACGAAGCTGTGCCTTCGACGTCCTAAATCCGGGTCCTAAATCCGGGGCCCAAATCTGGCCGGGCCGGGAGCCGACCGCCGATGCAGCGAGCGGAACATAAAACACTCAGCGTTTGGGGATTGAACGTCCGCTACGTTCAGGCCGGAGAAGGCCCCGTGGTGCTTCTGCTCCACGGCCTGGCCGCCTCACTTCTGACCTGGTACTGCAATATCGACGTCCTGGCCGACGCCGGATACCGGGTGATCGCTCCGGACCTGCCGGGCTACGGCGACTCGGACAAGCCCAG
>CAYMZL010000302.1:0-129 GCA_964394825.1 uncultured Dehalococcoidia bacterium
CGAAGAATACTAGCCAATCAATTCGGAGATGAGTCCCAGGCCGGTCTGCCAGTCTCGAAGGGTTGCTGGACCGGCCATGGGCAAATCCCCTGGAGAATAAGAACGGCTATATCTGAATTTACCCCGGGC
>CAYMZL010000302.1:139-3698 GCA_964394825.1 uncultured Dehalococcoidia bacterium
CCATTGAGGGTACCGAGAAAAACATCCAACTGAATGTCGACGCAGGACTGATTCTCAGGGACTGGCCGGATGATGTTAAGCCGATCCTGAAGGAAACCGCCATAAATCTCATTCTGCCCAATTGGGTGGCACGCACCGGCGGACCTGAGTCGGAGGCAGTCAAGATTTTCAACGAAAAGGTGGCCCCGATTATCCGCGTGCGGGTCAAGGCTGACGGCACGGCCGAAGAATACTAAGAAGTCAGATTTGGGGACGAGTCCCAGGCCGGTCTGCCAGTCTCGAAGGGTTGCTGGACCGGCCAAGGGCAAAGCCCCTGAAGGATGAAAACGGCTATATCTGAATTTGCCCCGGGCGCCGCAGACGGGTTTTAACTTTCTCGCTGCTTTTGGTGCCATTCAATAAATGTTCCGACTCGATGGCGGTGAAGTAAATTAGGAGGATATCTGATGAGGAAATTACTGTTCCCAGGATTGTTGCTTGTCCTGATTCTAGTGCTGGCGGCGTGCGGCGGAGATGACGACAATGGAGGGGCAAGCCAGCCGTCGGCCGATGATGGAAAGGTCTATAGTTTCCAGTTCGCCTGCATCAACCGCACTCTCAAACCGTGTGAATTGATAATGGAGTTGGCCGCAAACGTGGCGGCGCGTACCAACGGGCAGATTGAAATTCAGATCTCTTCCTTCCCAGAGTTAGGACTGGCTGGTCCCGACACGTTGCGGTTGTTGCAGGACGGAACTCTGGACTTTGGCGAGATTTACGGAGGCTATGTCGGCGGCGACTTCCCTGCCATTGAGATGGCCGAGCTCCTTGGGCTCTTTGAAAGCTCGGCGATGCAGGAGGAAGTCTTTAGGGCCATACGGGAAGATGAAATCAGGATGATTAGGGACCAGTTTGGCGCCGAGGTAATCAGCTACATCTACTACCCGGACCAGTTCATCTTTAGCAAGACCCCTATTAGGACCCTGGATGACTTCAAGGGACTGAAGGTCCGGACCCACAGCACGGCCTTGGGAGACTTGGTCGCCGGCCTGGGGGGCGAGGGCCAGTTCGTCGCCTTCTCGGAGGTGTATACCGCTTTGGAGCGGGGTATCCTAGACGCTGGCGTGACTGGAAGCACTCCGGCCTACGGCCAAAAATGGTACGAGGTAAGCAAATACATCGTCGGACCCCTGACCTCCCATCCCCATGTCATGGTAGCCATGAACAAGGCGCGGTGGGACGAACTTCCAACAAATCTCCAGCAGATCTTGAAGGAGGAAGCCGCCAAGACGGAGGCGAAAAACCTGGCATTGGTTAACGGCTGGGACCAGGAAGGCGTAGACCTCGGTGTTGCCGAAGGCATGGAGCACATACCATTTACACCTGAGCTTAAAGAGGCGATCAGGGCAGCCGTCCTCGATAGAATAGTCCCCAACTGGGCCAAGCGCGCCGGTGGATACGGCACTGAAGCGGTCAACATCTTCAACGATAAAGTGGCGCCCATCGTCGGCGTGGAGGTCAAGCCCGACGGCAGCGCTGCACCGATCCGGTGATCTCGTTCAGAAACACTTGAGACGAATGTCCGGCAAATAAAAAGGGAAAAGGACCTCCTACTGGGTGAGTACAGACCAGAGGGAGGTACCTTTTCATGCGGGAATCGTCCTGAGGCGCCGCAGACGGTTTATCAATTTCCTCATCAGCGTCTGTGGCGCCTCTACAAATGACGGGCCTCCTCGCCGACGGGAGATTCCACTACTTCAGCACCCCCACCTGCACGTTGCGGAACCGGGCCGGCGCCGCGCCGTGGCCGGTGTGGCCGATCTGGCCGGGCTGGCCCTTGCCGCAGTTGGGTATTCCCCACATGGTCCAGGAGCCCTCGTTGCAAACCGCGTCGCAGGAGTTCCAGAACTCGGGTGTGATGCCGGTATAGGTGCAATTCCGCAGCAGTTTCCCCAACTTTCCCTTTTTGATCTCGTAGCCAATCTCGGTGCCGAATTGGAAATTGTAGCGGCGGTCGTCGATGGACCATGACCGGTTCATCTCCATGAAGATGCCGTCTTCGGTGTCGGCGATCAGGGCGTCCAGTTCCCAATTCCCCGGTTCCAGGCTGACGTTGTTCATCCGGATCAGGGGGATGCGGTTCCAGGAAGCCGCCCGCATGGCGCCGTTGGAGGGCAGGCCCAGCCCGGCGGCGGTTTCGCGGGACATCAGGTAGCCAACGAAGCGCCCGTTCTGGACCACCGGTGTCGATTGGGCCGCCACGCCTTCGTCGTCCCAGCCGTAGGAGCCCAGGCCGGGCAGCCGGACGCTGTCGGCGGTGATGTTGACCTGCTCCGAGCCATACTGGAAGTTGTTCAGCTTGTCCAGGGTGAGGAACGAGGTCCCGGCGTAGGCAGCTTCGGAGCCCAGCACGCGGTCCAACTCGATGGCATGCCCGCACGACTCGTGGATCTGCAGTCCCAATTGGGAGGAGCCGACGATCAAGGTCGTGACCCCGGTCGGGCATTGGCCGGCCGACAGCAGGGCCACCGCCTCCGTGGCGGTCCGCTCGGCGTTGCCGGCCAGGTCCATGGCGTCCACGAATTCCCACCCGGCGCAGCCCTGCTGCCGCATGGACTGGGGATAGGACCGCCGCTGTACCTCGCCGTTGCCCCTGGCGGTGGCCATGATGCCGCCGCCGGCCTCGTAGATGGTCTGCTCGACGTGGGCGCCCTCGCTGTTGGCGAAGGTCTTGTGCTCCCGGATCAAGATGAGGTTGCCGGTCCGGGCCGAGATGCCCTTCACCGAGCCCATGCGCCGGTCGGCTTCCAACAGCAACCCCAGCTTATCTTCCGATGAGATGGAGAACGGGTCGGTCTGGATGGGAGTGGTATAGACGCCCCGGCTGGTCACCGGCGGCCCCAGGGACACGGGCCCGTTACTGGACTGGACCGAGGCCTTGGCAATCTCCACCGCCAGGGCGGTAACCCGGTCCACCTCGGCCGGGGAGAGAATGTTGGTCGAAGCAAAGCCCCAGGAGCCATTTAGAAGCACCCGCACGCCGATGCCCAGGGACTCGTCGCTGCTGAGGGTGTCCACCACCCCGGTGCGCACCACGAAACGCTCCTGGTTGGTCTCAACCAGCCTCACGTCGCAGTAGGACGCGCCCTTCACCACGGCCAGGTCTAGGGCTCTGGACACCAGGTCATCGATTGGCATGCTATTCTCCCAGATTGAAACCGTTGGTGTACCGGGGTTAGGAATCTGTTCTGCAACAAACGCCGGAAACTAATCATAACCTTAAGGGATACGCAAAGAATCTAGTTGGGCCCATGGTCCATATCTAAGGCAAGGTGTTGGAGCATCCCCAATTTTCGCCAAAACGCAGATACGAAATTTTCCAAAATCTACTTGTAAAAGTTGACATTGTGAATACAGATAAACTATATTGCCGGATGCGGCTTCATATTTGAAGGTTGCTGGACGGTTCATGAAAATTCAGAACCATAACCCCGACGCGCCGGGGGGGGGGGGTACATTCGGTCTAACGTCCAAGGATCCGCGAAGCGGCAGCCGGGGGGCCCAGATAGACCGACCAGAT
>CAYMZL010000303.1:0-3689 GCA_964394825.1 uncultured Dehalococcoidia bacterium
CGTGACCTTGCCGTCCCTCTTGATGGTGTAGGTGTAGGTCGATTCCACCTGGGTATCCGACGGGTCCGAGTCGACCATGACCTCTTCGATCTTGACCTCTATTCCTCCCTGCTGTCTGTCCCAGGCGTAGACCCAGCCATCTGGGAACGTCTCTTGGACCCAGTCAGGGGCCACCAACAACACGCCGCCGGGCCGCAGGTGGCAAGCCGCCGTAACGAATGTCTCTTGAAGGTCTTGCCTGGTCAGCAGATAGGAGGCCGCGTCGTGGACCAGCACGGCGTCGAAGGTCCGGTCCAGTCTTATATCCCGCATGTCGCCGACGTGGTGTTCCACCCCGGGGTTGAGGCCCTGAGAAAGGGCCAGCATGTCCGGCGACAGGTCCACGGCGGTGCATTCAAAGTCCGGAGTCAGGTGGGAGAGGTTATGTCCGCCGCCCACGCCCAACTCCAGCAACTTATGACTTCCGGGCCCCAGCTTCTCGCGAATGATGTCCCGGAAATGACCGGCCTCGCCGGCGTATTCTTCCGGCGGGCTGATGATCGGCCAGAGATAGGCCAAATCGTGGTAGAGCCGGTTGGTTCTTGCTCCCAATAGCGGGCGATGCCTCAAAAGCAGAATGGCCCGTGGCCTCGATGGAATCTGTGTTCCTGTACGCCTCCCTCTGTCACCCTGAGAGAAGCGAAGGGCCTCTTTGTTCTCGGTCAGTGCTGATATTTTAGCAACGGGATTCTTTCCCGACCCATCGGGAACGCCTCAGAATGACATTTTTGAGGCAAAGCCCCTTGACAGCGTGAATTTACTGAGATGTCAGGCCGTTCAGCAGCCTGACAACCGCGTCACCAACGGCCAGGAAACTGAATCCCGCTTGGAGGGCCACACGGCGGTCTGTCTCGGTGTCGCCGACATGGTAATACTCCTCGGCCTGGAACTGCTTTTTGACCGCTTCAAGCCGGTGCTTCAGAACGGTGAAGTCCACCACGATTCCGTGGTCCCGCCAGATGCGCTGCTGTTCGCTCACGGTGCGGTCGGAGCAACTGCCGATCAGGTATCCCAGGCTCTTCACCTGACGGACCATCTCCATGGTGATGCCGCCCGGCGGGTCGCCCACCTCCAGAGTCCCGTCGATGTCGAAGCTGATCAGATTAGCCAATTATCCGCCCCTTACATGAGCCATTTCTTACATCTGTCATTCTGAGGCGTTCCCGATGGGTCGGGAAAGAATCCCGTTGTGACTAAACCATGGCTTATCAGGAAGAAAGAGACCCTTCGCTTCACTCAGGGTGACAGGTTATGCTGCCAGGTCTCGCCCTGGGGCGGCTCACCCGACAGCTTGAACTGGGGGATGCTGATGCCGTCCGGCTCGTCGTCGAAGATCACCTCCACCCGCTTGCCGATGGCCACGTTCTCCTCTTTCTCCGGCTTCAGGTTGCCGTCCACCAGGTTGGTGATGATGCGGAGGCCGTCGTCGGGCGTGGGTTGGCCGCTCTGTTCGTCCAGTTCCACCAACACGATGGCGAAGGGCGCCATGTCGCGGAAGCTGGGAATAACGGTATGGGCGATGATCTGATAGCTGTAGATTGTCCCTTTGCCGCTCACTTCGTGCCAGTCCCATTCCAAGGAGGGACACCAGGGGCAGCCCGGCCCCGGCTCGCCGCGCAGCAGACCGCAGGCGCGGCATCTCTTGACCACCAGCTTATGCTCGCCGGCGGCCTCGAAGTAGCCGCGGTACTCGCTGTCGTTGTCGGGGATGTCCAGGCGTTGGCCCCTATATTCGTAAACGGCCATGACCGTTACCTCCTCATGATGAGGGCGCTGCCCACGGCCGGGGTGCCCCATCCCATGTTCATGCTGATCTCGGCGTCCTTCACCTGCCGGCAGCCGCCCTCCGAGTAGTCATAGGTGTGCTTTCCGGAGGCGCCGTCGGGGCAATAGTCGTCGACCGTGCCCCGTAGTTGGCGCACGTTCTCGATCACCATGTTCATCCCGTGGGTGTAGGCCTCGCAGAGGTGGCCTCCGCTGGTGTTGTTGGGACGCTTCCCTCCCAGGTTGATGACGCCGCTGGTCACGTAGTCCTTGCCCTCGCCCTTCTTGCACCAGCCGTAGTCCTCCAATTGGAGCAGAACGGTGTAGGTGAAGGCATCGTAGCAGCCGGTCACGTCGATGTCGTCGTGGGTAACCCCGGCCAGCTCAAAGATGCGGGGGCCGACATAGTGCCCCGCCACGCGGCCCAGGTTGCCGTGCTGGACATGAAAATCGCCGCCGGGTTTGGTGCCCCTCCCCTGCGCTCCCAGGATGTGTATCGGCGTTTGGCGCAGGTTGCGGGCCCGCTCGGAGGAGGTGACGATCAAGCAGGTCGCGTTGTCGGTCTCCAGGCAGCAGTCCAGCAGATGGGCCACCGGACGGATGATCCAGCGGGAGTCCATGACGTCGTCCACCGTCACCCTCTGCTTCATCAGCGCCTTGGGGTTGTTGCTGGCATGGTTGCTGTGGGCCACCTTGATGTGGGCCAAGTCCTCGCTCTTCACCCCGTATTGGGACATGTGTTTTGTGAAGTTGAAGGCGAAGTTCTGGACCGCGCTGATCAGGCCGTAGGGGCGCTTCATCAGGTCGAGGCCGGATATCCCGGAGGCAGCCCGGGCGCCGGTGCCGCCGATCCGGATGCTGGAATAACCGTTCATGGACCGGAATATGGCCACGGTATCGCACATTCCGGCCTCGATGGCGCCCATGGCCAGGCCGATCAGGGCCTCGGTGCTGGAACCGCCACCGGAACAGTCCATGTAGAAGTTGGGCCTTAGCCCCAGGTCGTACATGATGGACGTTGACGGCGTGGAGTCTCCGCCGTGGTAACTGAGCATCCCGTCCACTTCCTGGGAGTTCAGCCCCGCGTCGTCCATGGCCCTCCGGATGGCTTCCGCGCCCATGGCCCTGGTGCTCCGGCCGGAGCCCCGGCTGTACTCGGTCTCGCCGATGCCGACGATGGCGTATTTGCCCCTAAGACTGGTCTCCAATGTTTCTCCTTGTCCGCCTGGACCCCGGGCGTCTCCAGCCGCAAAACGAGGCTGGGAAAGCGAACAATATTATGGGTCATGGTTCTCTATTTGACAATCGCCGTGGCGGCTACGGCCCGTGGTTAACCCTCATCAATCGAAGGCCCCAGCGATGGCCATCTCCGCCAGTTCTTCGTCACCGATGCCGAGGACCTCGCTTAGGACGAAGGTCTGGTCCGCGCCGAACTCCGGCGCTCCCCTGGTCACTCTGCCCGGCGTGCGGGACAGCTTGTAGGGCGCTCTTTCGATGGTCCGCAGCACGCCGGCGGCGTCTGGGACCTTCTGGAAAAGCCCCCGCTCTTTCAACTGCGGGTCATTCTCGGCCAGGTCTTGGCCGGTCTGCACCACCCCAGCCGCAACACCAGCGGCCTGAAGGAGGTGCATCGCATCTTCAGAATTCTGTTCCGACGTCCAAGACTCGACCAACCTGTCCAAGTCGTCGGCGTGGCGGAGGCGTGACTCAGTATATGAAAAACGCTCCTCCGACGCCCATGCGGGAGAGCCGATCGCGGCGACGAATGCCCTCCACTCGTCATCGGTGAACACGGTAATCACCAACCAGCGGTCCTCTCCCTGGCAACGGTAGGCCCCGTGGGGAGCGCCGCCGCCGTGGGGTAGCCGGTTGCCCGTGCGCTGAAC
>CAYMZL010000304.1:0-3683 GCA_964394825.1 uncultured Dehalococcoidia bacterium
GGCGCGGGATCTGATTCCGGCGACCGGGAGCAGATGGTCGCGTCATGGCAGTCGCTCAGCGATTCCATGATCGCCGAGGGGATGGAGAAATTTGCCGACGGCTACGCCCGAGGGCCGGAGCGGGTGCAATTCCTCCGCAAGGACCCGGTGGGCTGGGCCAAATTTCACGCGGGGTTGGCGTCCCACTCGGCCCTGGGCTCTTCTCTAACATTTAGGGGCGTCCAGATGAAGCGGCCCACCATCTACCAACTGGAGAAAGACCTGCGGCGGATCAAGGCCCCGACCCTGGTGCTGATCGGCGACGAGGACACGCCCTGCGTTGAACCGGCCATCTTCATGAAGCGGAGCATCCCCGCCTGCGGTCTGGCAGTCTTCCCCCAGAGCGGACACACCATCAACCTGGAAGAGCCCGGCCTGTACAACCGGACGGTGCTGGATTTTCTGACATCCGTGGAAGCAGGGAAGTGGGTGGAGACGTTAAATGCGCCTAAAAAGGTCTCTGAACGTTAAGGAAGCGCCATATGCTTGAACGAAATCGGCGGAGTTAGATCCGCGTGCTACTGGCAACGGCGGCTGTAAGCGATCTCCAATAAGTAGCGAACGCCTGGGAATTATCGGCTTTTGTTAAGACTAATACCGGGCACTCGGATCGACGAGCACCGAAGAGATAATTCGAAACCTGCATTTTCCCACCACCGAATGCGCCGTCGACAGAACACGCATACATAAAGGGACTGTGGGAATAGGTGTACAACTCAAGTGTCCCCGGTAAGTTTAGTCTATGGAACTCGGATTGCACCGATTTGAGGGTTTCAATCGCGTCGCGCATTCTATTTAAATATTCGGGTTCTCCGATGTCCGCTAAATAAGGTTCGGTGAATGGTGAATTAGGGTCTAGCATAACGCATTTATATCTAACCCCTCTTTCGAGCAACAATAATATGGGGTTCCTGAACTCTGCCGGGCGCCGGCCACGAAAATATGACGAAAATGTACTTAAGCCCAATCCGAATTCGATTACTTCGTGTTCGGCGTTCTCGAAAAATGCCACTTTGTCCGAAATGGAAAATCGTCCGCCCTCATAAAAGAGGTTCGGAGTATTTTCGCCGTGATCGGTGATCTGAGTGGTTTTGGAGAATAAGAGCGTCCAAGGAATCGCCAGTCGTCCGGAAACCGTTGAAGCGCTACGGGCAAAAACCAGCACAATTAATAGCCACACAGCGGACAATGACCAGAGGCCCACAGCAACCCACAAATTAGCTAGTCCACTCAATTGGAAGCCGGCACTAATCACAACAGGAACGGATACGAGACCAATTCTTACCGTGTTGGGATTCATGCGCTAAATACTAGCATAGACAGTTCTCAGAGAAGCTTTCTGCCCCCTCAGATTCGATCTGAACGAAATGAAGTCTGTACAGAAATCGAACGATGTTGACCGTTAAAATAATTTGCAAATTACCCCTGCAGCCCCTCGATCATCTTCCGTAACTCCGCATCGTCCGCGGCGCCCGGCCCTCCGGCGTTGAACACCACCTCGTCCACCAGTCCGTCGAAACGTTGTTTCATCAGACCGGGTATCTCGCTGTAGCCGCCGACCACGGCGAAGGCGTCCAGTATCTCGCCGGTGATAAGCTCCGCCATCTCGTCCCACTGCTGTTTTAGGGACATCTCGTGGAGCCAGACGCCCAATTCTTCAAAGCCTTGGACTTTCAACACCCTGGAATAGCTCCGGGTTGAGCAGTAGAAAGCGATCTGCTTCTTGACCGCCTCCTTCTTGGCGTCGATGGCCGCTTGATTGGGGCCGGTGACCACGAAGGACGAGCTGCTGAGGTTGACCGACTTGGGGTCGCGGCCCGCGATTGCAGCGCCCTTTTCGAGGTTGGGCTTGATGACCTTTTCCAGGTACTTGGGGGTGGTCAGCGGGTGCAACGCAATCCCGTCGCAGACCTCGCCGGCCACGCGGCAGTTGTAGGGGTTGACGGCGCTGATGAACACCGGCGGCCTGGGCTGTTCGGACTTGCCCGGATTGAAGAAAGGGGTCATCAGGGAGAAGTTGTAGTGGTCGCCGTGGAAGACCAGCTTCTCCCCGGTCTGCCAGGTGTCCCAGATGGCGTGCAGCGACTGGACGTACTCACGGAGCCGTGGGCCGGGCGCGCTCCATTCGGTGGAGAAGCGCCGCTGGATATGCCCCTTGACCTGGGTGCCAAGGCCCAGCCGGAATCGGCCGCCGGAAAAGTCCTGCAGGTCGCTGGCGGCGTAGGCCACCACCATGGGTGAGCGGGGGAAGGCGATGGCCACTCGGGGCTCCAGGGTCACCCGCGAGGTTGTCGAGGCCGCCATCATCAAGGGGAGGAAGGGGTCGTGCGCCGCGTCCTCGGTACACAGTCCGTCGTAGCCCATGGACTCGGCCCACTTGGCCTCTTCGGCGATGCCCTTCAAGTTGCCGGTGTTTAGGTGGTACAGCACCCTGAAACCCATGATGGCCTCCGTGATTCGACTCGGTATCGACTCGTCGCAGGGTGGTTATTTGGCGGTGAACCCGCCGTCCACGGCCAGTTCCGCTCCCGTGATGTAGGACGCCTCGTCGGACGCCAGGAACAGAACAGCGTTGGCAACTTCTTCGATCCGTCCCTCCCGGCCCAATGGAGTCTGCTCCAGGCTTTGGCGGCGTTGGTCTTGATCGTAGGCGATACCTGAAGCCATGGGCGGCATGAACCCCGGATGCACCGAGTTCACCCGGATGTTGTCCTTTCCGTGGCGGACGGCGATGGCCTTGCTGAAGATCCTTACCGCGCCCTTGGAGGCGTTGTAGGCGGGGTGGCCGCCCGCCGAGCCCACCAATCCCATGATGGAAGAGATATTGATGATGGACCCGCCCCCGGCCTCCAGCATCTTGGGGATGGCGGCCCTGGTCCCCAGGAACACGCCCTTGGAATTGACTTCCATGATCTTGTCCCAGGCGTCGATGCCGGTGTCGTCGGTGAAGGCGCGGCTGCTGATGCCGGCGTTGTTCACCAGGACATCCAGCTTGCCGAAGCGGGTCACCGCTTGGTCTACGGCTCTGGCCCAGTCGTCTTCTTGAGTGACGTCCAAGTGGACGAACAAAGCCTGGCCGCCGGCCTCGGAGATCTGGGCCTCAACCGCGTTCCCCTCTTCCTCCGAGATGTCTCCGATGACCACCCTGGCGCCCTCCCGGGCGAAGATCCGGGCCTCTTCGGCGCCCATTCCGCGGGCGCCCCCTGAGATCAAAGCCACCTTTCCTTCCAACCGCATATTTCCGCTCCCCCGTGTTTTGAGTGTCTTGGTTAGCGGGCCGTGAAGCCGCCGTCCACCATTAGCTCGGCGCCGGTGATGTAGGACGCCTCGTCCGAGGCCAGGAACAGCACCGCGTTGGCGACCTCGATGGGCCGGCCTTCCCGTCCCATGGGTATCGCCGCCATCCGGGCAGCCTCGCTTCCGCCGTCGCCCCTGGGGCCCGAGGTCAGCATGGGGGGCAGGCTCCCGGGATGGACCGAATTAACCCGGATGCCGCTCTTGGCATGCTGCACTGCCGCCGCCTTGGTTACCAGCCGGACCGCGCCCTTGGATGCGTTGTAGCCGGGGTGCACGTAGGTCTGGCCGACCATGCCGGAGATGGACGAGATGTTCACGATGGCCCCGCCGCCGGCCTTCTCCATCTC
>CAYMZL010000305.1:0-3678 GCA_964394825.1 uncultured Dehalococcoidia bacterium
CCCGCCGTGGCGGCGGAGCTGCTGCCGGCGGAGGCCGCTAGATCCTTCCCAGAATGGGCTCCCACTAATGGCCTTCGACGGAAAGCCCGTGGGCACTTCTCTGGAGGGTTGGCCTTGTCAAAGAACCGGCACGTCCCCGAACGCAGTTGTGTAGCCTGTGGCGTTAAGATGCCAAAGGTGCAACTGGTCCGGGTCGTCCGGATGACTCAGGGCTCGGTCGTAGTCGACACCACCGGGAGGGCGCCAGGAAGGGGGGCCTACCTCTGCCGGATTCCCCAATGCTGGGACCGGGCGCTTGGCAAAGGAGCCCTGGGACGCAGTCTCGGACAGGACATCTCTTCCCAAGACCTGGAACTGGTGCGGACCTATTACGAAGAGAGTATCGCCCCGCAGGCTCCCGCACCCTAATTTTCAATTGCTTGATGGATGTGTAAATGACTTCTGACGGACGACCAACCGCAGTGGACGACGCAGGCAAAGCAGCAAGACCCCGCAAGACTTCGGCGAGGCGGGCCCAGTCCCGTGCCCTAGTCCTGCCGGAGACGATGACAGTCCAGTATCTGGCTGAGGTCTTGAACCAAAATCCCATTGATGTGATCAAGAAGTTGATGCGCAACGGGATCATGGCGTCCATGAACCAGGTGGTCGACTATCAGGTGGCCACTCTGGTGACCACTGAACTGGGAGTCCGCACCAGCATGGCCGAGGCGCCCACCGCCGCCAAGGGCCCGGCTGCGAAAGGGGCCGCCACGGAAGACGAATCCGAGTTGGTGATTCGCCCGCCGGTGGTCACCATCCTTGGTCATGTAGACCATGGCAAGACCTCTCTGTTGGATCGCATCAAGAACTCCAAAGTTGCCGACGGGGAAGTCGGCGGCATTACCCAGCACATCGGCGCCTACCAGGTGGAGTCCAACGGTCACCCGATAACTTTTCTGGACACACCGGGCCACGCTGCATTTACGGCCATCCGGGCCAGAGGGGCGCGGGTAACCGACATAGCCGTGTTGGTCGTCGCCGCAGACGACGGCATCATGCCCCAGACCCTGGAAGCCATCAACCATGCCAAGGCGGCCGAGGTCCCGATCGTGGTCGCCATCAACAAGATGGACCTGCCGGGCGCCGACCCAGAGAAAGTGAAACGCCAACTCAGCGAGCAGGAACTTTTGGTTGAGGACTGGGGCGGCGACGTCATCTCCGTGGATGTCTCAGCCAAGACCGGCGACGGCATCGACAACCTGCTGGAGAACCTGCTGCTGGTGGCGGAGATTGCCGAACTTAAGGCCAACCCCAATAAGCCGGCCCAGGGCACCGTCATCGAAGCAAAATTGGACCGGAAACGGGGACCCAGCGCCACGGTCTTGGTGCAGGACGGCACCCTGAAAGTAGGCGATTTCATCGTCGCCGGCACCGCATTCGGACGGGTCAAGGCGATGACCAACGATCAGGGAAAAACCGTGCACGACGTCCCGCCGGGCTCCCCGGCCGAGATCCTGGGGTTCGGGTCGCTGCCCGAGGCCGGTGACCAATTTAAGGTCACCGCCGACGAGAGGGAGGCCCGCTCCTTGGCCGGAGACGGCGGCAAGGCCCATGGCACCCAGCCCGGACAGACCCGCGCCCTCACGTTGGAAGAAGTGGTCAATCAGGTGGACACCGACGAAGTCAAAGAGCTGAACTTGGTGGTCAAGGCCGATGTCCAAGGCAGCGTGGAAGCGGTCCGCGGGGCGCTGGAGCGGTTGGTCGATGAAGACGCCAAGGTTAGGATACTGCACACCGGCAGCGGCGCGGTAACTGAATCAGACATCCTCTTGGCCAGCGCGTCCGAAGCCATCGTCTTCAGCTTCTCCATCGGGGCCGAGCCCAGCGCCGAGCGGCTGGCCGACCGCCTGGGCGTGGAGATCCGCCACTACGACATCATCTACCAGTTGATCGACGACGTCGAAAAGGCCCTTCACGGTATGTTGGACCCCGTCTACACCGAAGTGATCGTGGGCCGGGCCGAGGTCCGTGAGATCTTCGAAGGCCGCCGCGGCACCCAGATCGCCGGCTGCCGCGTCTCCGAAGGCCGGATGGTCAGGAACGGCGACGTGCGGGTGGTTCGGGACGGCACCGTCGTGGAAGACAGCACCATAACCAGCCTACGCCACTTCCGCGAGGAGGTGAACGAGATGAACGCCGGCACCGAATGCGGAATCGTTCTCCAGGGGTTCAACGACTTCCAGGAAGGCGACATCTTGGAAGTCCACCGTCAGGAGCGGGGCCGGCGATAAGCCGCCCCCTTCCGGCCGGCTCCCAACTCCCCCGGAGCATCAACCCCCACAAGGTATACCTGCCATGTCCCGACGCACCGACCGTGTCAACGAACAGTTGCGCGAAGAGATCAGCACACTCCTTGCGCGTCAGATAAAGGACCCCCGCCTGAATGGCGTGATCAGCATCACCCGAGTGGTCACCAGCGGGGACCTGCGCAGCGCCAGCGTCTTCATCAGCGTCATGGGAAACCAGGAGACCAAGCAAACGGCCCTGGACGGTATTCGATCGGCTGCTTCCTTTCTCCGCCGCGAACTGCGCGGCCGCCTCAACATGAAGCACACTCCATTCTTGTCCTACCAATTGGACGATTCCCTGGAAGGGGCGGACCAGGTGCTCCGGCTGATGAACCAGATCAGGACGGACGATCCGGTCTCTGAAACGCCCACCTCGGAATCTTCCAACATACCGGGCGGCGGTTAGCATGGCGAACGCGCGGACCAATGCCGGGCCGCCGGCGGTCAACGGCTTCATCAACCTGTTCAAGCCCCCCGGCATAACCTCCATGGACGCCATACGCCGGATCAAGCGCATCACCGGGCAGCGCCAGAAGGTCGGCCACGGTGGCACGATGGACCCGCTGGCCAGGGGCGTGCTACCGGTGTGCTTCGGCCAGGCAACCAGACTGATGGACTACATCATCGGCGGCGTCAAACGGTACCGCGTGGAGGTGGCCCTTGGCGTAACCACCACCACCTATGACGCCGAAGGCGAAGTGGTGAAGACCGGGGACTGCCAAGGCCTGACCGAGGCGATGGTAGAAGAGAGTCTGCGGCCTTGGATCGGCCTGGTGAAGCAGACGCCGCCCATGTACAGCGCGATCAAGATAGACGGGAAGAGACTCTACAAACTGGCCCGCGCCGGCATTGAGGTGGAGCGCGAGGCCCGCCCAGTGGAGATCCACGACATCAAGATCATTGAATTCGCTTCGCCCAAGCTGATCTTGGAAGTAGAATGCGGGCGCGGCACCTACATGCGCTCCCTGGCCCATGACGTCGGCGAGGCCCTGGGGTGCGGAGGCCACGTGGCCGACTTGGTGCGTCTGTTGTGCGGCGGTTTCCCGGTCGAGGAATCGGTGACTCTGGAACAACTGGAGGACACCGGCGACGGGCCGGACGGCTGGCGGAAAAATCTCTTCCCCGTGGACTGGGTCTTGAGGGGGCTGAAGAGCGTCACCTTGGGCCAGCAGGCTGAAGAACACCTGCGTCACGGTCAGGCGGTAACCCTGGCGCGGCCCGAGCTGGAAGCGGGCTATCTGGAGGAATACCGCGCCTACAATTCCGAAGGCGTGTTCTTGGCGCTGGTGCGCTACGACCGGCCCAGCAACTCCTGGCAGCCGGTAAAGGTATTTCAAACGGACTCACCTTC
>CAYMZL010000306.1:0-1791 GCA_964394825.1 uncultured Dehalococcoidia bacterium
GAAAGACGGGCCACTCGGGGATGTTCAATCGAGTGAAATTCGGGATGACTCATGTATCCGGCGTCGATGCAGGGTCAGGCGGTTTGGCGGACCTGTTTCCGCTTCTTCTTTGCGGTCTTGGGAGCTTCAATCACGAAAGTCTCCCCGAAAAGGGGCTTGGTGTTCGCCACGGGCAGGTCGCGCAGGCAGCCGCACTGGATGCAGCTAACATGCCGGCCGTGAACGTCTTCCCCGGCATATAGGTCGCCGTGGCACTTTGGACATTCCTTGAAGTAGATCATCATCCACCCCCTTCTAGCCGGTTGCCTGGCCGTTAGCCCTTACCCCGTGGCCATTAACCGGATAATCTAAAGTCATCTTATGCTGTCTGTTACATCAAACTTGACATGAAGCGTATCAGACCATATCATATGGTTAATCGCCAGTCAACACCGGAGCCGAACGGCGGGAGTTCGGAGTTTCTTGATGTACCAACGGCCAAGACCCAAGGTGGAAAACCGGGCTAGAACGCCGGGCCAGACGCCCCCTGCCCGACCGGAGACCACCGGCCTGGCGCCTGCCCAGCCCACCGCAGAGGACGAGGCGGTCATCGAGATGCAGGGCGTATACATCATCAGCGTGGCGGCCCGCATCCTGGACATGCACCCCCAGACGTTGCGAAAGTACGAGAGGCTGGGGCTGATAAACCCTGGGCGGACCATCGGCATGCTCCGGTTATACTCCGCCGAGGACATCAGAAAGGTCCGGTTGATCCGGTACCTGTCCGACGAGTTGGGACTGAACCTGGCCGGCGTCGAATTTGCCCTCGCCGCCTTTGACAACATGTCGGCCATCAAACAGCGGATGAGCAGCCGCCTTGATGGTATCCCGAAGGCCCAGCAGGTGGTCCAGGAAGAGATGGACCTCCTCTTTGAGAGTTTAAGCCTGCCGGTTGGCCGTTAGAACGGGCTCTCCTCAGCCCCAACAAAACACATCTAGGGGAATGCCTTAATGGCGACAGGACCACAGGACATTGACGGCGAGCCCGAGGAATCAGGCGGCCAGCCCGAAGAACTCGGCGGCCAGCCCGAAAAATCCGGGCTTGAACAGGAGCTGGAGGAGCTCTTGGCCCAAGCCGCGGTCGATCTGGACAGCCTCCCGTTGGAGGAACAGGTCAGCGCCTTGAAGTCCAATCTCGAGTCAGCCCAGAAGGAAGCCGCCAAGAACCTCGACGGCGCCCAGCGGGCCCAAGCGGAGATGGTCAACTTCCGGCGCCGGACCGACGAAGAGCGGATCGCCAACAGCAAATACGCCAACAGCCGGCTGATCGCCAACATCCTGCCGGTTTTGGAGGAGTTGGACCTGGCCATCAGCCACACGGAAGGACAGTCCGGCGCCCAGGCCGGCGCCAACGAATCGCTGCTGGAAGGAATCAGGTTGATTCAACGGAAACTGACCGGCGTGCTAGAATCCGAGGGCGTGGCGGCCATCGAAGCCGTGGGCCTCATGTTCAACCCCCTGGAGCACGAAGCGGTGGGTACCGAAGAATCCGAAGAGATAGAACCGGGATACGTCACCCAGATACTCAGGCCGGGTTTCCGGCTGCACGACCGGGTCATTCGCCCGGCCCAGGTGATGGTGGCCCGGTCGCCGGAAAGTAAACCAGATAGTCAGCCAGATAATCCGTCTGAAAAACAATAAAGAAGCTGATAGACCAGACAAAAGAACCCATCGCGCCCCCCGCCGCATCACGGTAAATGCCCGGAAAACAATCGAGCGCGAGTAGTTAGGAGAGACCAGATGCCTAAAGTC
>CAYMZL010000306.1:1801-3669 GCA_964394825.1 uncultured Dehalococcoidia bacterium
GTTTCCGGCTGCACGACCGGGTCATTCGCCCGGCCCAGGTGATGGTGGCCCGTTCGCCGGAAAATCAGTAAAGACCCGATAAACCGGATAACAAAACCCTTCGCGCCCCCCGCCGCATCACTGCAGATGCCCGCAAAACACTGGGGTGCGGGTAGTTAGGAGAGACCAAATGGCTAAAGTCCTGGGAATCGACCTCGGAACCACCAATTCGGTGGCGGCGGTCATGGAAGCCGGCGAGCCCGTGGTCGTGGAGAACGCCGAAGGCGGCCGCATCACGCCGTCCGTCGTCGCGCTGAACACCAAAACCGGAGAGCGCTACGTCGGCCAGGTCGCCAAGCGTCAGGCCGTAACCAACCCGGAGAACACCCTTTTCTCCATCAAACGGCTCATGGGCCGGAAGTTCGACGACCCGGAGATCCAGAGCGCCATGTCCAAGCTGCCCTACAAGATCACGGCCGGCCCCAGCGGCGACGCCATGGTGCAGTTGGGCGACGATTCCCACGCCCCGCCCCAGATCTCTTCCTTCGTGCTGCAGAAGATCAAGCAGGACGCCGAAGCCAAGCTGGGCGTGAAGATAACCCAGGCCGTGATCACCGTCCCAGCCTACTTCAATGACGCCCAGCGCCAGGCGACCAAAGACGCCGGCACCATCGCTGGATTGGAAGTCCTGCGCATCATCAACGAACCCACGGCCTCTTCGCTGGCCTACGGCCTGGACAAGACCAAGACCGACGCCACGATAGCGGTCTTCGACCTGGGCGGCGGCACCTTCGACATCACCATCCTCCAGATGGGCGATGGGGTTTTTGAGGTCAAGTCGACCAATGGGGACACTTTCCTGGGCGGCGACGACTTCGACCAGACTATTCTGGAATGGATGATCGCCGAGTTCAAGCAGGAAACCGGCATCGACTTGGCCGCCGACCGGATGGCCCTGCAGCGCCTGCGCGACGCCGCGGAACGGGCCAAGGTTGAGCTGTCCACCGTCCTTGAAACGGAGATAAACCTGCCGTTCATCACCGCCGACGCCAGCGGCCCGCAGCACATGGTCAAGACGCTGAGCCGGGCCAAGTTGGACCAGTTGGTCGCCGATCTCGTCCAGCGGACCGAGGGTCCCTGCCGGCAGGCGTTGACCGACTCCGGTCTTAGCGCCGGCGACATCGAAGAGGTGATCATGGTCGGCGGCATGAGCCGCATGCCGGCCGTGCAGGAAAAGGTCAAGCAGGTGTTCGGCAAGGAGCCCAACTTCAACGTGAACCCCGATGAAGCCGTGGCCTTGGGCGCCGCCATTCAGGCAGGCATATTGTCGGGAGAGGTCGATGACATCGTGCTCCTGGACGTCACTCCGTTGACCCTGGGCCTGGAGACCCTGGGCAGCGTGATGACCACGCTCATCTCCCGGAACACCACCATCCCGACGAAGAAGAACGAAACGTTCACCACCGCTGCTGAGAACCAGACCACGGTGGATATCCATGTCCTCCAGGGCGAACGCTCCATGGCGGCCGATAACAAGTCCATCGGACGGTTCATGCTGGACGGCCTCCTGCCCGCCCCCCGTGGTATCCCCCAGATCGAAGTCATCTTTGACATCGACGCCAACGGCATCCTGAGCGTGTCCGCCCAGGACAAAGGGACCGGTAAAGAGCAGAAGATCGTCATTCAATCCGGTTCCGGGGTGGCGAAAGACGACATCGAGCGCATGATCAACGAAGCCCAGCAGAACGAGGAGGCCGACAGGGTGCGCAGAGCGGAAGTCGAGACCCGTAACCAGGCCGACTCGCTGGTCTACAGCACCGAGAAGTTGCTGTCCGACAACGCCGAAAAAGTCCCTGAGGAACTCAAGACCGAGGTCCAGGGCAAGATCG
>CAYMZL010000307.1:0-3653 GCA_964394825.1 uncultured Dehalococcoidia bacterium
TGATCTGGTTGCACGACAACTTTTCGCTGATTTCCATCACCGCTTCCCTCAGGTCCTTGCGGCTGCTGCGGACATCCAGGCGGAGTTCGGGCTCCGAGATACAGATGAAGTCGGCTCGAGGATATTTGGATACCGTGTTGAATCCGTGGTTCCCGGCATTCACCTGGGTGTTGACCGCCAGGAAGCGCGCCTTCGAGGACAACACCTCTACAACGTCGGATGTCATCATTCCGTGGCCGTAATCCGTGACGATCACCACGTCATAACGGGGAAGAATCTCCTCCAGCTTGGTTGCCAACAAGGCCGTTTCTTCGGGCCTCAGGCCGGCGGGTTCCATTTCGTAAATCTCAAATAGCTTCCGGAATTGGTAGGTATCCACGAAGCGCCTCTTTGTGATTGTCGGCGCGCCGTCCATGTATAGGAACATGCCTTCTATCTCAGGGTTCAAACGGTCTCTGACGAATTGCTCTTGGGAGTCCGTCTGGCCTAGAAAACTCAGGACCCCCACATGGCCGGAAAATGCGGAAACGTGATTGGAGACCGCTATCACTCCGCCGGCGAATCTCTCAGTGCTCAGGTGCCGGGTGGCCAGTATCGGTTCCTTGGCCGATTTGCCCAAGGTCTCGCAGTATTGATATTCGTCGATGATCGTTTCGCCCAGCAGGAGCACCTTCAGTGACTGGGCGTTGTCCAGATATTGAGTGATGTCGGCCGATGAGTAACGGGAAGACAGGTCCTCCAGATAATCTCTGACCTCCGTGGGCAGCATCTCCGTGTGGCGGTTCAGGAGGCTGGTCGAGCTGAAGGTGATGTCGTCGGTGAACACCAGTTGGCCGCCTCCGGCCGTTACCGCTGCTTCTTCTAGAACGATTCCGCCGGTGTTGTCCTGGCCTGCGTCGCGGTAATCGCTGCCCTTTACGTAGAGGTCGGGGCGCAGCATCGTGATGGCCTCGGTGGCTTGAGGCTGCCGGTTAATGGCCACGAAATCAACGCAATCCAATGCGGCGACAGCCTCGGCACGCAGGTCCTGGTTGAAGGCCGGACGGCCAGGGCCCTTGTTGACGTGCTGGTCTTCGGTCAAAGTGACCACCAACACGTCTCCCATCTCCCGGGCCTGCTCGAAATGGCGAATGTGACCGATGTGCAGCAGGTCAAACACGCCGTGACAGTGCACGATCTTGCTGCCGCCGTTCTTCAGTCCGCCGATGATGCCGGCCAATTCGTCCAGGTCCTTGATCTTTTGACGGGTATTTTTACTGGTGGTGCTCATTCTCTATAGCCGAAAGGCCTAAAGGTATTTGAACCATTGCTCGGTTTCTTCGGATATGGAATCGGTATTCCATACCGGCGCGTCTTGCCAAAGGTGGATGTTTTCCAGCATCAGTCCAACGCCCTGCTCAAACCCTACCTTTGGCTCCCATCCGGTAAGTTTCTTGATCTTGCGGATGTCGGCAAAGGTGCAGTCCGGCTCGCCGGGCCGCTTGGGCATGTTGACGGTCTCGCCGCCAATCAGACTCACCAGGTGGTTGATGCTGTAGGTGCCGCCCGACCCGACGTTCATGGCTTCTCCCTGAACATCTGAATCCGCAGCCCTGACAAAGGCGTCAGCCACATCGGTTACGTAGGTGAAGTCACGGGTCTGGGAACCGTCTCCCACCACGGTGAAAGGCTTGCCGGCCAGCTTCTGCGCCAGGAAGACGCCGAAGACCGCTCCGTAGACGCCGGTGGTCCGGGAGCGGGGGCCGAAGACGTTGAACAGCCTAAGAGAGACACTGGGCAGTCCGTATATCTTGTGCCAATGGAGCACGCACTCTTCGCCCATGTATTTGGTCAGAGCGTAGGGGTACATGGGCTGGATGGGCGCCGTCTCCGAAGTGGGAATCTGGTCGGCCAGACCATAACAAGAAGACGAAGCAGCGTACACGAAACGCTCCACCCCAGCTTGCCGGGAGGCTTCCAATAGGGCGGCGGTCCCGTCCACGTTGGCCCGGTGATATTTCAACGGGTCGGTGATCGACGGTACGATGTCGGCCAAACCGCTCAGATGGAACACCCATTGTGCGCCTTCAACGACATTCAGAGATTCCTGATAGCATTCTGCGTTTACCTCGTGGACCGATAGTCCAGGGTTGCCCTTGAACGATGCCAGGTTCTCCTTTCTGCCAGTGGAGAAGTTGTCCAGCACAGCCACTTCATGGCCGTCGCCCAGCAGGCGCTCGACCAGATGGCTGCCGATGAAACCGGCGCCGCCCGAAACTACGGTTTTCACCTTACCCGATCACCGCGGCGTAGGCTTGCTCTTTCTCTTCTCTCAAGCAAAGGAGCCACTCAATGGCTTCTCGCACGGCGCCGTGGCCGCCTGCTTTCTGAGTTACGTAGACGCTGCATTCTTTGACCATGGGAACTGCGTTCTGTACCGCGATGGGCATCCCAACCTGCTTCATCACCGGCGTGTCCTGAATGTCGTCGCCTATGTAGCCGGCCTGAGAGGCTTGTATCTGATGCTTCTCCAAGAGGCATTGAAGCACGTCCGTCTTTCTGGATACGCCCTGGATGACCTCGTCTATATTGAGTTCCTTGGCCCGGCGTTCGACGACCTCTGAGGTGCGGGAAGTGATGATTCCAACCTTGATCCCGCAGGCCCGGGCCAGGGCGATTCCCAACCCGTCTTGCGCGTTGAAACGCTTGCTCTCCTCTCCGCTGCCGGTCAGGATGATTCCGCCGTCGGTCATCACCCCGTCAACATCCAGCAGGAGCAACCGAAGGTCCTTGGCCAATTCGACGAGCCGGTCATTCGCCTCCGGCCTCGTCAAGATTGGGCCTCCCGGTGACTGGAGTGGACGGCCAAAGCCATGCTCAATATCTTTTCCATGTGGGCCAGGGGAACCATGTTGGAACCGTCGGACAGGGCCTTTTCCGGGTCCGGATGGGTTTCAATGAACAGACCGTCGATCCCAACGGCCGCCGCGGCCCGCACTTGGGCCGGGATGAATCCTGGGAGCCCCCCCGACGACCCGCCGGCTGCTCCCATCTGTTGCACGCTGTGGGTGGCGTCGAAGATCACTGGTTTACCCTGGGCCCTCATGATAACCAGGCTCCGCATGTCCACCACCAGGTCGCGGTAGCCAAATAATGCGCCTCGCTCGGTGACCAACACCCTGGAATTTCCGGTCTCGGTAACCTTCTCAACAGCGTGTTTCATGTCCTCGGGGGCGAGGAACTGGCCTTTCTTGATATTTACCGCGCAATCTTGTCTGCCACATTCCATGAGTAGGTCGGTCTGCCGGCAGAGAAACGCGGGAATCTGCAGGATGTCCACGACCTCAGCAACCGCGGCGACGTGGCCGGTCTCATGGACATCGGTCATTACCGGAACTCCGATCTCTTCCTTCACCCGTTGAAGAACCCGTAAACCATGGTCCAGGCCCTTGCCGCGGAACGACTTAACCGAGGTCCGGTTCGCCTTGTCGAAAGACGACTTGAAGACATAGGGAATGTGCATCTTTTGACAAAGGTCGGCTAGGTGGCGGCCCACCGAAAGGCAGAGCTCTTCGGATTCGATGGCGCATGGGCCGGCGATCAGGGCCAACGACCCGTCGCCGAAACGCACTGGGCCCACATCGACCGGGTTGGTCAACGGCGCAA
This sequence comes from uncultured Dehalococcoidia bacterium, assembly GCA_964394825.1. Classification (GTDB taxonomy): domain Bacteria; phylum Chloroflexota; class Dehalococcoidia; order Lucifugimonadales; family UBA3495; genus UBA9611. The sequence continues at coordinate 3,646 of CAYMZL010000307.1, forward strand.
ATGGCTTC
>CAYMZL010000308.1:0-3653 GCA_964394825.1 uncultured Dehalococcoidia bacterium
ACGCCATCACGTTTTCCGACACCACCCGGCAAACTCCGGGATGACTCATGTTTGTGACCTGCAGAGTCCTTGATCCGGGGTTGGCCGGCCTAGTTGGCAGGCTCCACCACAATGGTGCCGTGCATTCCCGCCTCATTGTGCCCGGCTATCGTGCACAGTGAGCCGAAGGCGCCCTGGATTACAGGTACGAAGTACAGGTCGATCTGATTCCCGGGAAAGACCTCTATCGCCTTGAAGTATGGAGCTTTGAATTCTCCCTCAGACGTCTGGGCCTTGCGGAAGGCCACTGACTGGTAGAACCCTTCGGCGGTGAAGTAGTGTTTCGTGGTCCCCACGTTGACTAACTCCAGCTTGTAGGGGTGGCCCGTCTCTAAGGTGAGAGATTCCGGGGCGAAAATAAAATCTGACATTTCCACTCTCACCGTTAACATGGAGTCCCAGTCCGCCGTTGAGACGAAGTCGGCCGCGTTCGCCACGTAGGTCGCTTCGGTTTTCAGGTGGGCATGCTCCTCATCTGCCGCATGGGCGTGGCCGTCATCATTCGCATCGATCTTGCTGGCCGAATCACCATCGCCACAGGCGGCGCCCAATATAGCGGCAACCCCAACCAGAGCGATAAAGATCAGGAACCGTTTCCAAGTATGCATGACGTCCTCCTTACCAGCGAATCCGAACTGTGAAAATCATCACACAGTTTCGTTTTGTCAGATAACGTCCAGATGGCCTGTTGTTACCTGGTCAGAAGGCCCAAATTTGCTGGGCCATTTGATGCATTTGCATTACCCCGAATGATTTAACCGCTTCTTTCGCGCTTCCCAGCGCCCCATTAGAGTTAACTCAACCGGGCGCAAATACAGCGGTGGTGATATGCCCTCCCCATGGTTTCGCCACTAAGTCCGTGCCCAATCTTGATCCTGGTGGTCCGCCCCAAGCCGCGGGCCGACCATGGGTGAATCTCGAGGTGTGCCATGTCCAACCCATTAATTGCGGACCGGATTTCGGTGGACAATCTCGACGCAGCCATGGAGCTGTATTTCCAGCGGGGCTGGACCGATGGTCTGCCGGTGGTGCCACCCACCGAAATGAAGGTGATGGAATTTCTGGATTACGCGGGGCTTCGGCCAGACCAGCCCATCGGAGACGTTCCCGAGCGGGACCGGGTGATCACCGCCGAACACCTGGCCATCAATTCGGTCATGGCCGGGTGCAAGAAGGAATATATGCCGGTGTTGGTGGCCTCGGTCGAGGCCATCTGCGATCCGGATTTCAAGTTCAACCACATGGCCACCCTAGGCAGCGCCTGGCCGATACTGATCGTAAACGGCCCCATGGGCCGGGACCTGGGTTTCAACAGTGGGATGTACCTGCTCAGCGCCGCCGGCAACCGGGCCAGCAGCACCGTGGCCAGGGCCATCAGCCTGCTGTTTTGGAACTGCACCGAATCCCGCCCCGACGGCATACAGCGCGGCCAGTTCGGAAACCCGGGCCGCGGCCATTACTGCATCGCCGAGAACGAGGAAACCTCCTGGGACCCGCTGCACGTGATGCTGGGGTTCGACCGGGAGCAGTCCACCGTCACCGCCGTTTCTACCTACCCCGGCCCCTACCAGGTATATTGCCAGCGCACGGCCAGCCCGGAGCTGATGCTGGACTCCATGGCCGACGCCATATCAACCTACGACTTCTACCGGGGCACCTACCTCCTGATCATCCCGCCCCACTTCGCCGAGTTGTTCATCCAGCGCGGCTGGAGCAAACACGACGTCCGACGTTACCTGATGGACAACTGCAAGCGCTCGGTGGCGGACCTGAAACGCCGGGGGCTTTGGGGGCTTCACTCCTCGGAGTACGACGGGTTCGCCGGGGTGGCCCAGGAAGTGGAGCCGGGGGACGAGAACCGGTTCGCCTACGTGTTCAAACACCACGAGTACGACCGGATCATGTTCGACGACACAACCTTATTGCGGCGCTCCGACATCTACGTGGTGGTCGGCGGCGGCAACGCCGGGCCCCGGTTGTGCTTCCTGGCCCCGTACGGCGTATCAACTGACCCGAAGACCGTGGCGATTCGTCCCCCATAGGGAGGACCGTCTTTGTTAACCATGCAAATCGTTCGACAGGCGGCAAACAGGAGGTCTCGATGATTGAAGTATTGAATCCCACCGCCGGACCCGCCACCGGGAAGGTGGTCATGGCCAAACGGCCCGGGACTTTGAACGGCCTGCGGGTGGGGGTGATTTGGAACGGACGTCCCTACGGGGACAAAGTAATCAAGGCGGTGATCGGCTTGCTGCGGCAAAAGTACAGCTTCGAGACCGTAGTTTTTTTGAAAAAGCCCTTCATCGGCAACGTGGCTCCCACTTCCATACAGGAGCAGATCATCGATTCCTGTGATGTAGCCATCACCGGGATCGGGGATTGAGGCTCCTGCACGTCGGGCAGTGTGCTCGACGCGTTGCTCATGGAGAAGGCCGGCATCCCGGCCGCCAGCATCGGGGTGGAGAAGCTGGTCAAGACCACGGGCCGCGGGATGGCCAGAGCCCAGGGGATCCCCGACTACCCCATCGCGGTCATATCCCATTCCATGGGCCCTTTGGCTGACCTGAAGGACGACCACGACGTCAAGGTGCTCGCCCTGGCGGCAGCGCCCCAGGTAGAGGCCATCCTCACCGGAGAAGCGTGGACGTACCCGGTGCCCACGTGATCCGGCGCCAACGCGATGTAATAGCCCCTGCATAGGAGGACTAATCGTGGTCAAGTTGGAAGTCGTAAATCCCCAGGCCATAACCCAGGTGGTTTCTGTGCCACTGGCCCCCAGGCTATCTGAAATAACGGGAAAACGCATCGGCCTGTATTGGAACATGAAGGCCGGCGGGGACGTGGCCCTGGAACACACAGCCCGGCTGCTGGACGAGAGGTTCCCCAAGACCGAATTCAAGCATTTCGTCGGGTCCGTGGGCGCCAGTATGCGCCACGCCACCGCCGAAGACGCCGAGTTGGTGGCCAAAGAGTGCGACGCGGTGGTCGGCACCACGGCGGATTGAGGCTCCTGCACGTCGTGGCTTGTCCACGACATGGTCGAGTTTGAAAAGCGTGGAGTGCCAACAGTGTCGTGGGTCGCCGACGGGTTCATCCGGGACGCCATACGAAGTGCAGAGAACTTCGGCGTTCCCACCGTCGCCATGGCCACCATGCCGTCGCCCTTCACCAATCAGAGCCCCGGCGGGGTCGAGTCCATGGTTAGCGCCGGCATCGACCAAGTGATCCAGGGCTTGACCGAGCCGCCGGAAAGAGGGCCCGCCGTAGACGCCGGGTTCACCACCATAATCGAGCCGATGCTCAATTTCGAGGGAAAGGACCTGCTGGACACCATGGAGGTCATGAACCGCCAGTTTTTGGAATGGCGGTGGAGCGACGGTTTTCCGTTGGTCCCGCCGACGCCCGACCGGGTGGAACGCATGATGGCCGGGACAACCAGAGACCCCCAAGACGTGGTCACAACCTTGGAGCCGGGCTTCGGTGTGGCCACGGTGGAGAAGATCGCGGCCAACGCCGTGATGGCCGGGTGCCGGCCGGAGCACATGCCAGTGTTGATCACCGCCGTGGAATGCATCAGTGAGCCGGTCATCTACCTGCGGAACAAGGCCATGTCC
>CAYMZL010000309.1:0-3643 GCA_964394825.1 uncultured Dehalococcoidia bacterium
CCAGCCCATGACCGTGGCTAGGGGCACTGCCACGCCGGGGAGGCGGATGCCGGCCAACTCGTTGCCGTCTTGGTCCACTTTAGACACCAAAGCCGGATAGGGTTTTCCGGTGACCGGCGGCAGGTTCCCGGTGATGCCCTCGCTGGGCCCGAAATCGAGCCGGGCCAGATGCTTTAGGTGCTCTGGGAACCCGGCTTGGGGGATAGCCTGGAATACGGGCTTCAACGACTCGGAAGGGACCGCGGTGCCGTCGTCCAGGCGGGGATGTTTGCTGGGCGGTGGCGTGACGCCATCGCTGACCCATGCGTCCAGATTGACCACAGCGGCCCGCATCAGGGGCCGCCAGTCCACCCAGTTGAAGGGGTGGAGGCCGCTGGCGCCGGTGGGCTGGGTGTGCGCCAACGGCAACGCCCCGGCATTGTGTTGGGTGCCTGAGATGTGGTAGATGCGCACGCAGTCCGACGGCGTGATGTCCTTGGCGCCGGTGGCGTTGATGTGGGTCAGAGCGGCGTGCCCGGCCCAGTATTCGCTGGAGGTATTGGTCAGGAACAACTTGGGAAGCTTGCCCCTGGCCGTCAGCCGCGACAACAGCCCGCCGGTCTGGCCGGTCTCGGGGTCGGCCTGCTCGACGTCGGCGAAGGGGAAGAGACTGCCGGTGCTGGCCTCCACCAGGTTGGAGGGCTGGCCGAACCGCTGGTTGAACTCGCCCCGGCGTCCGCCGGCGATATGCGCGATGATGCCGTCGAAGACCGGGCGGTCACCCTCGTCTTGGTTCATGGCCAGGTAGAGCATGTGGCGCAGAAAACGCCCGCTCTGGGACGAGCCGAAGGCCAGGGTGTGCTGGATGTCACCGGCGCAGGGGTTGTCCTGGCTTTTGGAGTACCTTAGGTGGGAGACGAAGTCCCGTACGGCCGCCAACCCCAGTCCCGCCACCGGCGGGGGGGGGGTGGTGTGAAGGCACCGGTAGACCTTGCCCGGTTCAAAGCCGGACGCCATGTAGATGTGAGTGGAGGCGGGTTCGACACTGCCCTGTTCCAGACGGCCAAAGGACCAGTCGGAGCGTGGAATAACCCGGGCGGGGCCAGCATCGTAGTCCTGGACGGTTAGCTCGGCGTCGGGTTGGTCCAGGCCGCTGGCGGGGTAGGGCAGATGGCCCCGGTCGGAGAGCATCTGGGTCGTGCCCGTTTCGTTGGGCTGGAAGGTGACGGCGATGCGGCCGGTCACCGGGCCATTGGCGTCGGCGGCGGTGGGCACATTGACCCTGAGCGCACCCGGTTCTTGGGGCACGTCGTGCTGCCAGCCGCACCAGACCTGGGTGTAGCCCCGGCGCATCAGGAACCCGTTGCCGGGGTCCATGTGAGTGTTTTCCGGCGCGCTGTTGATGCGGCGCAGTGACAGGACGTTGCCCCGGTTCACCACGTCGAAGAACAGCTTGTGGCTGCCCTTTTGTTGGTCAACGGGTTTCAGAATCCTGAAGTCGGCAGAGAATTCCACCAGCCCCGCCTGGTTCTTGGGCGCAAGCTCCAGGTCGGTGATCAGGCTGTTGGCAAAATGGGACGGGTCAACCGCGAAGTGGACCGTGCCGTCCAACTGCTCGTAGGCGCCCACGTCTCCGAAGGTCATGCCTCCGGCGTAGGGGCCGCGTTCTTTGATGTCGATGGATGTTACTGCCATTTGGCCACCTTCGGAGCTTTTATAGGATAGTCTCGGGGTCCACGTCCAAGTCTGTAGGTGGTTCTTCCCCGGCGAACTCCCGCCACCAGGTAGCGAAGCCGTCCTCGCCGTGCTTGTCCTTCAGACGGGCCAGGTGGGACTTGGCCTGGTCCAGCACCGGCAGCCCGTTGCTCTCGGCGATCTGGTAGGTGCGTCCGGCCCACAGCAGCGCGCCGGGAATATCGTCCCGCTCCTCGGCCACCATCCCCAGTTGGCCGTAGGTGCGGCAGATGCGGCTCAGGTCCTGGATCTCCTCGAAGACGTCCCTCGCCCGGCCGTACCATTCCTCGGCCTTATCCAGGTCCTTCTGTTGGTGGAACAGCACCCCCAGTTGCCGGCACTCGTCGCCCTCGGACCGCCGGTCGCCCAGCTTCCGCCACTTCTCCATCGCCATCAGGTACCAGTGTTCGGCGTCATCGACGAACATCTCCCGGGCCTGCTCCACCAGTCCGAGGTGGTGGAACTCGATGCCCATCTGGGCGTCGTTGCCCATGCGGTCGCTGATGGATAGCGATTGCTGGTACCAGTTCTCGGCTTCGTCGAACTGGTACTGGGCGTGACAGACGGTGCCCAGGGAGTGGTAGACCAGTATCGCGGTCTCCTCGTCCCGGTTCTCTTCCAGAATCTCCCGGGCCCGTTGATACCAGCTCGCGGCCTCGTCGTACTCGAACTTGTACTGGGAGCACAGGCCCAGAGAGCGGTAGTCCTTGACCATCTCCTCGGCGTCGTTGACCCGCTGGTGTATCTCCAGGGCCTTGCTGAACCATTCCTTGGCTTCGGTGTAGCGGCGGCGGTATTGGCAGACGATGCCCAGGCCGTAGTAGTCGTCGGCCACCGGTTCCTGGTCTTCACCGCCCTCGATGATGGCCAGGGACTTGGTGAAAAGGTCCTGGGCCTCTTCCAACTGCCAGCGGTTCTGGGCCACCTGGCCCATCTGGTGAAAGACCGCGGCGGTGCGGGGGTCGGTCTCGCCGTCCTCCTTGCCGGCCAGGTATTCAAGGAGCTGCTGGTTCAGGGCGTCGGCCCGGTCGAACTCCTTGGTCTCGATGCACTCGCTGGCCTCGGTGCCCATCAGGTACAGCCAGAGATCGATGCCGCCGGTCTCCTCCGCTTCCTCGGCGGTGGCGCCCGCTGATTCCAGCAATTGACGGCGCAGGCGGCGCAACTCGGGATAGCGTTTCTGCATCCGGTAGACCTGGGCCAGGGGCTGCACCAGCAATTGGGCGTTCTCCCATTGGCGGGCCTCCAACGATAGGGCCAGCGCCTGGGTGATGTTGCCCTCCTCGGCCAGGATGGCGGTGGTGCCGGCTTCCTGGTTCTCGTAGAGGGTCTCCATGAAATAGTCGGCGGTGTCGGCGTAGACCCGGACGATCTCCTGTTCCAGTTGTTGGATGGCGCTCTGGGAGAACTGGCGGTAGAGGCTGCGCCCGTAGAACCAGGGCAGCGACGGGTGGATCTGGTAGACGCTGGGGGTGATGGGCTCCAAGAACCCACTGCTGCCGGCGGTGCGGAGCAGGGTGCGGGCCGCGCCCCAGCCCAGTTGCTCACCCATGACGGACTTATAGGCCTGCTCCTGAGTGATGTGAGTCAGGATGTCCATCATCACCCGGCTGCGGAACAAGGAAAGGAAGGGCAGGTGCACGCGGCTGCGGTGGGTCATTCGGCTGAAGGCGTGGTCCATGACCACGGTGAGGTAGGCAGGGCGTCCTTCTTCGTCGGCCCCCGGTTGGTGCTGTTCCAGTTCGGTCCTGAGCTCACCGACCAGGACCGAGGCGGGGACCTCTTTCAGCAGGGGCAGAGCGATCTCCATGGCCAGCGGGTGGCCGTCAATCAACTCCAGAATTTCCAGGTACTCGGGGCCCAGACGCATGGGGTCGGCCCCGGCCTCTTCCAAGAGACGGGTGCCCAAGACGATGCGGTCCGGTCGGCC
>CAYMZL010000310.1:0-3625 GCA_964394825.1 uncultured Dehalococcoidia bacterium
GGGCCAGGGCCAGAAACAGCCCGGTCCCAGATACTCGCCTCAACGCCTGCTGGAGGCCCATATTCATCTCTCTATCATTGATTGCGGCACATGCACCGGGCCGGTACTGACGAATACCCTTGGCCACGTTGACCGTCGGTCCCCACCGGCGGCGGAGTCAGCGTCAGCGGTAATGCCGGTCCATCTCCGAGGCATACCTGCGTCCCAGAGTGTCCCCATTTTCGTCCAGCCATCGGCTTAGACTCAACCGGCCATTGGGCGGGTCGCCGGAGACCAGAAGACCGGCCATCAAGCCGTCAATCTCGGCCCTGGTCAGCACCACATCCCTCACCACGTAACCGGCCATCCGGGAAAGGAAAAGGGCCAGGCCCGGCGGAAGATGGACGATCTTCGCCCTGCTCCTAACTTTGCCGGCAATGAGACGGATCAATTCTTCGTAGGTATACGTCTCGGGGCCAACGCAATCTTGGATCGTGTTTTCGCCCCCTTCAGCAGCGCCGGCCGCCATCTCCGCGACGTCTTCGACGTGCACCGGCTGCACAGGGTAATCTCCCTTGCCGGGAACGGGGAAGAAGGGAAATCTCCTCAGGAACCAGGCGATGTTGTTGATCAGGACGTCTTCGGCCCCGAATATCAGCGTGGGCCGGATGATGTTGTAAGCCAAGCCCGAGCCGATTATGGCGTCCTCAACAAGAGCCTTGCCCTTGAAGTAGGCGAGCGGCGAGTCCAGAGAGGGGTTGGTGATGCTGATGTGGACGATCCGTTGGACCCCGGCTTGTATCGCCGCGTTTACCAGAGTCTTGGTATTTGCCACCGCTGCCTCGAAGGTCACCACGCCACGGGGAAAGCGGATCCAGTAGGTGTTGTAGAGGGTGGTCGCCCCGGTGAGGTTTTGGGCCAACGCGTCGGGGTCATCGAAGTCCAACGGGTACGCCTTCACCTGGTCCCCAAAGGGATTGGCGCGGCCGGGATGGCCGGTGAGGGTCCGGACCTCGTGCCCAGTGGACAGCAGTTTCCGGGCGATGTATTTTCCCGTGTAGCCGAAGGCGCCGGTGACTACGTTCAGGTCAGCATTGTTCACGGCATTCTCTTTTCCTTTAGCGTGATCACGACGCCTATCGGCTCGCCGGTGACGTCACCAAGTGTCACTGCGGTGACCGATTTACGAGGTTCAGTCAAGACGAGTGTAATTGGGTCAAATGGCGCCCTTCCTAGTAGGTTACTTCTGTGCCAAAACGAGTGGATGATTCTCATGCGGCGCCTGATGTGCTTCTGGGTAATTATGGCCGATCACGGAGATCTCCAAGAGGTTGAACCCAGCTCGGGTTAGAATCTCTTTGTATTCCTCTAGACTGTAGTTGCTCCAATACATCGTTACACCAAAAAAGTCGTCCTCAGTGTATGCCTCCTCACTGAAACGAGTCAGCGTGCAGAGAAGGTATCCGCCGGGCTGCAGCCAATCATAGATGCGACGAAACAGCTCTGGGTGCTCCTCCCTGGGGAGGTGGAATACTGAGTAGAAGGCGACGGCGCCGTTGAAGCTCGAAGGAGGGAATTCGACCGACATGATATCCGCGTGGATGAAGCTCCCCTTTGGGACATTCGCCCTCGCACGTTGAATCATCTCGCTTGAGGAATCTACGCCAGTGACAGTGAACCGTTGTGCTAGAGCCCGAGTGTATGGGACCCCAGTACCGCAACCGATGTCGAGTACGGCAGCACCATCCTCTAGTCGCATTGTAAGAAAGTCCAACTCGGGACCGGCCTCGCTCTTACGAGCTTCGTCGTAGGCAGCGACACAACGATCATAACCTCGCCGAACAAGGACCTTGTAGTCGATGGTGGGATCGTCCGCAGGTTTCAAAGTCAGGTGCTCTGTTGTTGTAATCTCAGACAAATCGTCGCAGCCAGTTCATCCACCGTGAGGCCCCCGTCCAGAATAATGTCGCAGTTACTTTTGATCTGATTTTCAAGCTCGAGAAAGAGCAATCGACCTCCGTTCAGATAGGAAGTGAGATGCGCATCGAGGCGTTTGACGGAATCTTCAGTGGCCTTTTCAGTATGGGTGGTAATGTCACGCAAAAGTCTGCGGGCCATCGCAATATCCAGAGGAGTATCGATGAATACCATGAAATCGATAAACTTGCCAGTCTCAGAGTGGGCTCGCCCCAAAGGAGCATCGAAAACGATATACTTTGCGGCTGGGATCGTGGACCCATCGACCGGTGACGTGATGTGATGTCCTGTTGTCAACGAATGTAGGTCGCTCGTAAGACCTGGAGTTTTCCAAACATTGTAATCTGCCCCCGCCGTGAGCCAGGTTTGAAGGTCTTCTGGATGGACCGTGGTTTCATCGTAATCGTCAAAACACAACATCACCGCATCTTGAAGCAATTCGGTAAGTTTCTTGGCAACTGCTGTCTTTCCTCCCCCTGAGACGGAGCTTATGCCAATCACAAAGCTCGATTTATTCCGAGTCCTCATTTTTCCCCGGGCCCAACCGAAGAGTTCCGCCGCACACACATGTGGTTAGGCCTTTTGCAGTGTTAGGCATGGCCTTCTTGAAAGACAGCCACTCAAAAGGTGTCCATCACCGCCTTGTTGAGCAAACCAAAAGCTGCAGTTTCACAGACGAGACAAAGGGGGTTTGCTCGTAATCCCCGAATTTGTCTTCGATAATGAATCCGTTGTATTCGAGCAAGGCGTTCAATTCCTGAGGAAAATACATCCGCAGATTTAACTCTTCGATCACCTCTTCCGTCTGGGCCGGAAGCTTGAAGAACAGCTTGATTCGGTTGATCTGCGAAGCTGCGTCGTAAACGTTGCTGTGCGTCACTACGATTGTGCCGTTGCCTGCCGGGTCTGGGTATTCGGCGAAGGGATGCCTGTCCTCGGGGCTACGATGCAATATTTCCGGGTCAGGATTGAATGCATCGATGATAAACCTGCCGTCCGCCTTCAGGTGTTTCTTAACACAGGTGAGACAGGCTTCCAGGTCTTTTACGGTCAATAGGGCGGCAATGCTCCTGAATGGGAAGATGATTAGGGGAAACGTCGTTCCTAATTCGAAGTGTCTGACGTCGGTCTGGACCCATTCTACGCCGGTACCTTGGGATTCCGATTTTCTTCGGGCCTCAGAAAGCATGGTGTCAGAATTATCGATGCCGGTCACTCGAAAGCCCTCAAGGGCTAGGGTGTTGGCGACTCTTCCAGTACCGCATGCCAGTTCCAGCACGGGATCTCCGTACTCTCTGGCCTGCCCCGACCAGAAAGAGAGGTCCCAATCAGCATCCCGGTGGATCTGGTCGTAGTGTTTGCCATCCAATAGCAGGTGTCCAGAGTAGGGATAATCCATCACATCTCCTTGAGACCGCCCACTCCATAGACGCCGTATTTCACTTGAGCAACTTTAGCACCGGGAAGGGCCCTAGACCGGCCCGAGGACTGACCAGGTTCGGCCACTCAATCTCCAATTTACTCCAATGAGACGTCGAACTCCCAGGGACCGGGATCGATGAAGGATTCCTGCCCACGGCCACGGGCAAGCCACCGGACCTCGGTGATGGTGATGCGGAGGCTCTTGGCCTGGGCCGGAAGTTCCGGGTTTAATTGCATGGCCGCCCGC
>CAYMZL010000311.1:0-3614 GCA_964394825.1 uncultured Dehalococcoidia bacterium
GGGACGTTCTGGGAAGAGGGACCATTATCCAGATATCCGTGGGGTTTCAAATCGCCGCCTTGCACGGTCCCGGCCCGGGTCAGCCAGGAAATCATGCTTAGGTCGGTAATATGAGAGGTGAAAACCGGCTCCGGATCGCTTTCACAATCGCCTTGTTGGCCCCCGGGAGCAAAGATGTCGTACCCTATGGGCCTCACGTACTTGGGAGTGGGTGGAGGGGCTGCGGTTGGTTTCGCCGTTGGGTCCGGAGTGGGTGATGGGGTGGGCGCTGGTTTGGGCGTCGGCTCAGCGGTCGGAACGCCGGTTGGCGTGGGTGATTCGACGGGAGCCGCGGTAGGCGTGGACCGGGTTACTGGGATTGGCATTGGAGACTGTTCCAGGGTTACCGTAGGCAGGGGAGTCGGCTGGGAGGAAGGTGTGGCAGTGCTTGCAGGGACAACCGGTGCGGAAGTCGCCGTGGCATTGGTCCCGCAGGCGGCCGCCAACGCCGACAGAGCCATCAAGAACCCGATGAATAGCGCCTTCATTGAACACCGCATGATAAAACTCTAACAAGACGCATTTTTTACTTCAAACCGGTGAGATGCAATCGGGCATTGGCCGATAAGAGGATTGTTTAGATACTGGAACCCGGCCCTATGATCGATTTCAGAGCCTCGACAAAACGGTTCACAGCGCCCCAATGATCCACCGGGAATAACCGGCCGGCAGGGAGGTGTAATTGTCCACCGAAAACGCCATCAAAGACGCGATCGACGCCCTGCTCAGGGCCCGGCCGGGGTTCTGGTCCCGGACGTCCTGCGGCATCACCCGTTCGTTGGCCTCCATCCCGGCGTTGTTGGACCGGAACGCCTATTCCATCGAGACCTCCCGGACCCGGATACTGCTCATCGGCGGGCTGTCCGGTGATAAGGCCGACGTGGACCTGGCGCTCCACGCTCTGGAGTTGTTCGCCGGCGGCGGCGACACGCTTTCCCTGCGCATCGCCCTGAGCGCCGTGCCCTGCACCAATCCCGACGGCCTTCGTCTGAACGCCGCCCCCGGCAACGGCGCGGGCGGCAATCCCTCCGGTGTCTATCCCCCCGAGGGCAAGTTCTACTACGACCCGGAAGACCCGGAGAAGCGTTACCTGTGGCGTTGGGTCTGTTTTCAAGCGCCTGATCTGGTTTTGGAGTTGAAGGTGGGCGGCTCGGTGATATGGGAATACAACCAGGCTGCCCGAAACCTGGCGCCGGGACTCGCCGGCCGAAGTATCTCGGGTGAACAGGGGCTCTTGGCCGCCCTGGGCTCCGGCCACCCCGACGGTCTGGGAACCATACCGGGACTGCGTCTCACGGCCTCGGATGAGCAGATGCCCCGGGAGTTGAGCCGTCTGTTCAGCATGTTGCGCCAGGTAGAGGTGCTGTCCAAGTCAGAAGCGCGGAAGGCTCTGGACACCCGCCGCGGCCGGCCCAAGACCGAGATCGCCAAGGTCCTGGCGACGGCTTACGGCCATACCTTTGACCCCATCGTCTACACCCAGGGAGTGCCCATCAGCGGCCGCCTCCGGCTCCACCACTTGGAACCAGGCGGAGAGGACCCGGCGCCGGACATCGCCCGGCTGATCGAGGCTTTCACCCAGGGTGGCCTGCCCCAAGACCTGGCCCCATCGGCGTTGGCGTCGGTGGTCTGGGCGGACGAATTGGCCGACGCCACCGGCGACGCACGCTACAACGGCCTGGTCATCGACGCCGCGGACCGGTTCCAGCCGGCGGGCCAAGGCAGCGCTCCCAAGCCCTGCGACCCCGATTTCCGCACCGAAGACATGTTCATGAGCGGCGCTATTCTGGGACGGGCATTCAAGCTGACCGGGGACACGAAGTACGCTGACATCCTGGCCAATTTCCTGTTGGCCGGGAAGATTCAGCAGGGCCACGGCCTGTTCTGGCATTGCCGCTCGGCGGCCTATTATTGGGGCCGGGGCAACGGCTTCGCCGCCATGGGCTTGGCCGAATCCCTGACCTACCTGCCGCAAGACCATGTCCAACGGCCGGCGATATTGGCGATGTATGGCCGTCTCATGGAATCGTTGCGCCGATTGCAGCATCCGTCGGGGCTGTTGCCCCAAGTGTTGGACTTCCCCGGATCGTATCTGGAGTTCACCGCGACCTGCATGATGGGCTACGCCATGGCCCGCGGCCTCCGTCTGGGGTTCCTCCCGGCCGATTTCCGGGAGACCGTGGACCTGGCCTGGCAGGCGGTGGCCGAACGTATCGACGACGTCGGAAACGTGGTGGACGCCTGCGCCAGCACCGGGGTACAGAACAACGTCCGGGAATACCTGGACCGCCCCGCCATATTTGGTTTTGACGACCGCAGCGGTGGGATGGCCCTTTGGTTCGCCGTGGAGGTGGAGCGCCTGGACCGGGGAATCTGACCTGGAAATGCCAGAAATGCCAGAAATGCCGGGTATGCGGGACTGTCCCGGCCCGGCTTGGAGTTAGCACTTGACCGCTAATGCTAGAAACGATCAGCCGAAGAAATCGCGGACCAGCCGCACGAATTCCTCGGTCTTTTCCAACTCGGGATGGTGACCGCAGCCGGGCAGTATCTCCAACCGGGCGCCCTGAATCGCCTGCTGATACGCCTCGCCGGCGCTGGTGGGTATCAACGCGTCCTGCCCGCCCCAGACCAAGAGGGTCGGCAGGTCCTTTAACCGGCCCAACAGATGGGGCAGGGCCGGGTGGTACATGTAGGGACGCCAAGCGAGGCGGCAGGCTTCTTCCCTGGCGCACTCCCAGAGTTCCACCTGTTCAGGACTGGGTTCCTCGGGGCAGATGGAGGGGTATTCCGGTGTCGAGCCAGGGTCGAGAAAACTCGTTTCCAGGTACTCTTTGGCCACGATCAAGAACATGTCGAAAATCTCGCCCGTGGGAGGTTTGATGCCGGACGGGGAGACCAGGACCATCTTGTTGAATGTCTGGGGGGATTGGCAGGCCATCTCCGCCGCGAGCCAACCGCCCAAGGAGAATCCCAAGACGTTGACCCGTTCCAGGCCCAATTCCTCGATGGCCCGCAGGTACCAACCGGCCAGGTCGCGAACGCTCATGATCCAGTCCAGCCGTTCCGTGATGCCGAATCCCGGATGGGCCGGCATGTGGAGCGTGAAGTCGCGGGCCAGTTCTTCCGCGAACCGGAGAGGGGCCGTTCGCCCCATCTCATCGTGCAGCACCAATAGAGGGTCGCCGCTGCCGCCCTTGACGATATGGAGGTTGACGCCGGCAACCCGAGTTGTTCCTTCCGTCCAAGTTAAGGAACTGGTGGACATGGATATGCTCCCGCTGATGGGTATTTGACCCGCCCAAAGGCTGGACGCTCTGATTTTGTGTCGTCCCGCCAGGGATTGTCAACCGGCTGAAGAGAACAAGGCACGCTCCTTGGCGGGGGACCGGCAAATTTATAATAGCGCGTCTTCCGAGGGGTATAGGACCCAACGCCACCGGTGGGCACTTTAAGTTTTGGGGTGTCTGCGGAGGTGTTCCGAATATGTTTCCAATCTTGCAGTCGGGCTGGGCCACCGACCTCATGGTTGATTTGGCCGGCCCGTGTGGATAGCTGATGGAGGGGGCCGTATC
>CAYMZL010000312.1:0-3613 GCA_964394825.1 uncultured Dehalococcoidia bacterium
ACCCGCCGTCCAACTTGATGACCCCATCACTGATGATCTTTACCGATGTCGACATAATAAAAAGGGTGAATGAAAATCTCGTTATGCTAGGAGTTCGGCCAAACCTTTAATTAACGACGACTTTCATATCAGGCAACCTCCCTTGGCGATGTTCCAATTCTCTAGGACGGCTTCTCTCTTCGCCTTGGCAATTTCAACTAGGTCGCGATTTTGGCAATATCTGTAGAGACCACCGCCGTTGAGCTCATCATAAACCGTACTATAAATTCCGTTGATGAGTGTGCTTTATGGCCCGTTGAATTCAGACTGCCTAAGGAATCTCAAAACGTTCGATAGATCCATGTTGTCATCCAAATCGGGATCGAACAGATTCCTGAGGCATCTTATAGCTACAAATCTGACTCGGGCATGTTTGGAAGACGAAGATAGAAATTTCTTAGCCAATGGGAATAACTTGCAAAGTCTCATCCAACCAGTTGGATCGAAATCAACTACGGCAATTGTAATGACATCCAATAAAGTGCCAATTTCGGTGCCATTACTTCGACCCGATTCAGTTGCGTCTAGGTCTTCCAACAAAAGCCTTAGATCGCGTACCTTGTTCTGCGGCCGCTTGTTAACATGCACGCCCATTTTCACCCCCGACCCATGGTGAATTAGCGAAGAGTTGATTCGTTTGGCAGATTAGTGTCCTCTAACCGAGCTTGGGAGCTTCTGCTCGGCAATCTCTCCCCAAACCTTTAGAGGTGGATAGTATTGTATCATCGACTGTCAATGGTTTTTGATACCCAAAATTACCCAAAAACGTGAATTAATAGAAAATTGCCCCAATTCACTACTGTAAGAAGTGGCTGATTGCTGCTGGTTGGTATGATGTAGTGCAAGTGTGAACTTTGTTCGTGTCCAACCCTCGCTGCCAAAAACGAAACATAAAAGGCCTCCGGCACAATCCGGAGGCCTTTTATGTTTCCTGGGATGTGTAGCTAATTAACGAGCGGCAGCCCTTCGCCGGTGCGGATGTCGTTGATGATTTGAAGGATGCGCTGCTCCAGGGGCGGGTACTCCAGTTCGAACTCGCCTAGGAGGCGGCTGTTGTCCGCCAGGTAGTTGCCCGAGTCCTCCCTGCCGTCCTGGCTGTCGAAGGTGATCTTGGCGTCGGGCAGGAACTTCTTCACCACCGCCGCCAGGTCGCCCAGGCTGATGGGGTAGCCGCCGGTGTTATAGATGGGGTGCTGGCTCTGGTCCACCATGGTCACCCGGACAAAGGCCTCGGCCACATCGTCCACGTGCACCGGCAGGCGCATCAACCCCGCTTTGGGGAAGCTCACCGGCTTTCCCGCCGCCGGCAGGGTCACGCACTGCACATGGTCGGTGGAGCCGCGTACCTTGTCGGGTCCGGTCACGTTGGCGGGGCGGATGCCGGTGATGGACATGCCGTAGACCTGGTTGAACTGCTGGGCCTGGAACTCGTTGAACCGCTTGTGCATGGCGTACTGGCTGGTGCCGTACATGGGGTCGTCTTCGTTGATCACCCGGTCGCCGAAGTTGGACTGCTGGCCGCTGACGGCGATGGAGCTGGCGTAGGTCACCCGGTTCACCCCGCAGACGCGGGCCGCCTCGAAGCAGTTGTCCATGCCCAGGACGTTCAGCTTCATGGTGAAGTGGGGAGTGTCGTCGCCGCTGCCCAAAAGATAGGCCAGGTTCATGATCCGGTCCGGCTTGGCGTGCAGGATAGCCTTGACCACGTCCTCGAACTGCATGATGTCGCCGCGCATCACTTCGACTTGGTCGCCGAACTCGCTGTAGTCGGCCGCGCCGGGGTTGATGTCCATCACGACCACCTTCTCGCCGCGCTGGGCCAACCGGGGAACAGCCCGCTTGCCGATAAAGCCGGTGCCGCCCAAAACCAATGTTGTCATCGATAGCTCCTGATTCGTATCGGCCCCATGGAGGCCGAGGGTCCCCGCAGCGTCCCCACACGTGCCAAGATGATTGGCTCTACAGGCCTGTTTGTCAAGAATTTTCCCCCTTTCCTTGACCAACGGGTAACCAGGCCGTAAATTGCTACCAATCTACTGGCCGGGGGGAGGAGCGGGGCCGAAGAGCCAAGCCCAACAGAGAAAGAGTAAACATGTCCCTAGAAGGAAAAGTTGCAATCGTAACCGGGGCCAGCCGGGGCATCGGCAAGGCCATGGCCATGGGCCTGGCGGCGGAGGGCGCCCACGTTGTGGTGGCCGCCCGCTCCGAGGAGTCGCGGCCCATGCTGCCCGGCACCATCCACTCCACGGTGGGCGAGATCGAGGACGCCGGCGGCAAGGCGTTGGCCGTGCCGACCAACGTGCGGGAGGAGGACAGCATCCGCCACCTGGTGGACCGCACCCTGGACGAGTTTGGGGCCGTGGACGTGTTGATCAATAACGCCGCCATCGGCAGCTACACGCCCTTCCTGGAGATGACGGTCAAGGAATGGGACCTGGTCATGTCCATCGACCTTCGCGCGCCCTTCATCGCCTGCAAGGCGGTGGCCCCCATCATGATCGAGCAGGGCGGCGGCAGCATCATCAACATCTCCTCCCACGCGGCCAGCAACATCTTCTCTTCCACACTGACGGCCGACAGCGACGACATCGCCCTCATCGGCCAGAATTACGGCGCGGCCAAGGTGGGGTTGGAGCGGCTCTCCTGGGGCCTGGCTGCCGAGCTTGGCCCGCACAACATCGCCGTCAACGTGTTGAAGCCCCTGCGCCCGGTGATCACCGAGGGCTTCTTGGCCCAGCGCCCCGATGCCGACACCTCCACCTGGGCCACTCCCGCCGACATGGTTAAAGCCGCCAAGTACCTGGCCGGCCAAGACGCCAAGGGTCTGACGGGGGCCACGGTGTCGGCCGAGGAGCTGGTGCGGCGGTTGGGGTTGTAAATCCCCCTAGCCCCTTTATAGGGCGTGCCTCAAAATTGTCATTCTGAGGCGTCAGCCGAAGAATCTCGTTGCTAACATACCAGCGCTGACCGAGAACAACGAGACCCCTCGCGACACTCGGGGTGACAGAGTGAGACGTACTAGGAGCAATCCCACGGGTCATTATCATTACCTTTGAGGCAACGCCCCTATCTATGAAAATGGGGATAAGGATTGACCAGTCGGCCGGGCATACGTTGACAGGTTTTAGCCGCTGCCATACGCTTTGATGTAACGATTTCGAAGTTAGGCTTTGCCGTCTAGTCGGCAGATGGCTCAAAAATCCGGGAGGCCGCTTGGACACAAAGTATACTGCCGTAATTCAGCAGAATGACAAATGGTGGATTGGCTGGGTCGAGGAGATTCCAGGCGTCAACTCCCAAGGAGCGACGCGCGAGGAATTGATGGAGAACTTGCGGTCTGCACTTGAAGAAGCCCTGGAAATGAACCGGGCCGATGCGGTGTCAGGCTTGACCGGAGACCTGTAGAAATCGTTCTCGCTATCTATAATGGCTACCGCCAGGGAGCGGGAACCAGGCCGACGTATTGCTGCGTCGTCATTTAGCCCCCGTCCCGCAAGCGCCCGGGCACAATTCTGGGTATTCTTGTTGAATATCTGAAATCAGCACAGGTATGTCCCCAGGCCGAAGGAACTCG
>CAYMZL010000313.1:0-3603 GCA_964394825.1 uncultured Dehalococcoidia bacterium
GGGTTCGAGAAACCGGAGACGACCGAAGACTAGAGTTCGTAATCTTCGTCTTCGGCGTTTGCATTACCCAGCCAGCAGGCGGCCAGACTGGCCCGGGCGAACCGGTCCATCTCATCTTGAATCTCGGCGATGCGGCTGCCCGAAACCATCTGGTCCGAGACCTCTAAGGCCCCAACGTTTACGTATGGGCCGGTGGGGACCGTCTCCGCCAACATCAGGTTCTCCAGATCATGGACCTGGTTGTTGAGGGTCAGTAGCCTGGTCAGGGCCGAGTACTGCAAGCTGCCGTTCATATCGGGGTCTCCTTGGATGAATGATTGAATAATGCTTACGGTCTTTCAAATCTCGATATTTGCCGAAATGGTATCTACTTGGAACTATTGCTGATCGATCAGGCCGCGTTGGGGGCTGACGCTTTGCCGGCCACCAGGGATTTTCTTGCCCGGGCCTTTCTTCCGCGCCGGGCGGAACTGCGCTTCCGGTTCCACCGAACGCCGGCGGCCTTTCTTGGGCAGGGCCGGCGGCATGTCCAGAAGGGGTAGCTGAGAGTCGTCTCGCAGGTCCCGGACCACCTCTTCGAAACTCTCTATGTCCTGGAAGGCCCGGTAGACGCTGGCGTAACGGATGTAGGCCACCCGGTCCAGCTCCCGAAGCCGCTCCATCACCATCGTGCCAAGTACGGTGGTCGAAACCTCCATGTTCCCCCTGTGTTGTAATTCGGCCTCGATGTCTTCGACCATCTTATCGATGGTGCGCGAGGCTACCGGCCTCTTGGCGCAGGCTTTTCTGATCCCTGAGATAAGCTTTTCACGGTTGAATTCTTCTCTTCGGTTATCCTGCTTGGACACCATCAGAGCAGCGGCCTGGACCCGTTCGTAGGTTGTGAACCGGAGTTCGCAACTCTGGCATTCGCGCCGTCTCCGGATCCCGCTCTCCACCACCCGGGAGTCGGTGACCTTGGAATGGGGATGGCCACAAAATGGGCAGTGCATCTTTGGTTGTTTTTTAAAACTTTTCTTAAATTCGTTTTAGATACTATATATAGTGTTATTGTTAACTAAACCTACTATCTATAGTGTCTAAGATTCTATATACCGATGATTAACTTGTCAATCCTTAACGATATTCGTAATAATCATCCAGCCGCGCTCGGCTGGGATCGGCCGGGTATTCAAGACACAAAAAAAGACCGCCCTCCGATTAAGAAGGGCGGTCGAAAGATGATTCCCGGCGCCTGTTTAGGGTGCCTTGATTAAGGGGGATTAGTGCGCTTAGGCCTCCGAGAACATTACTCTGTTTTTAATGGGCTCCCGGCCCGGCGCGGCCCGGCCACTGATGTAGCCTTTCCGCATGATTACCCTAACATGGCCGGTGAAACCGGGAGCCTTTGCGCTATTGACGGATTTTAACGGAAAAAGCCCCGGTTTTTGTTCCCGGACTTTCGGCGAAGGAAACTTGGCACGTCCAGTTCCTCTTCCGACTGGGGAATGACGTCCTGCAGCAACCGCTCCAGTTCGTCCTCGCGGAGCTGCTGGTTCTCCGCCATGACTGGGAAGGACGCGGCCACCATGGTGATCTTGACCTCGTCGTCCAGCTTGGAGTCCCGGCAGGTGCCGAATATGATATTGGCTTCGGGGTCGGACAGGTCCTGAATCACTCGGGCGGCATCTTGAACTTCCTGAAGAGTCAGGGTTGGTCCGCCGGTGATGACGAACAGGATCCGGCGGGCGCCGTCCATGGAGATGTCCAAGAGGGGACTCTTGGTGGCCATGCGCGCCGCGTCCACCGCCCGGTTCTCACCCTTGCCTCGGCCGATGGCCAACCAGGCTTGGCCGGCGTTGTTCAAGATGGTGCGGACGTCGGCGAAGTCGACGTTGATCTCGCCGGGCACGGTGACCACTTCCGCTATGGCCTGGATACCCTGTTGCAGGACCGAGTCGGCCATCTTCAACGCGTCTTCCCAGGTATAGGTCTGCTCCCCTTGGGCGTTTAGTTGCAGGAGCCGGTCGTTGTCGATAACGATCAAGGTATCCACGTTGTCCCTGAGCCGGGCAATACCTTCTTCCGCGTTCTTCTTGCGGATGTTCGCCTCAAAGGAGAAGGGCTTGCTCACTACGGCGATGGTCAGAGCGCCGGACTCCTTGGCGATCTGGGCGATCACCGGAGAGGCGCCCGTGCCGGTGCCGCCGCCCATGCCCACGGCCAAGAAGACCATGTCCGCTCCTTCCAGCGCCTTTTCGATGTCGTGGCGGCTCTCTTCGGCCGCTTGCCGTCCCAGGTCGGGATTCGCGCCGGCGCCCAGGCCCCTGGTCAGGTTCTGGCCGATGGCCAGCCGGTGGGACACGTCGCATCGAAACAGATGCTGGGCGTCGGTGTTGACGCTGAAATACTCGACCACGGGCAGTTTATCCTTGAACATCCGGCTAACGGCGTTGCTGCCGCCGCCGCCGATGCCCATCACCTTGATATTGGGCGCAGCGGCGTTGATCTCCTGCACCATCTCGAAGGTGTTGTCTGCTTCTTTGCTGGGTTCCCATGCTGCCGAATTTCCTTCTACCATGCTAGGTCCTCCACTTCATCATCGGTTTATGGTTTGGAGCCCGTTGCCGGACTCCCCTCGGTCCATCAGTCATTTGGCTAAACTTACTGGGTCCGTTATCCGGGCGGTCTCCCGGAGCGCCGGCGCGAGTATTCGGCGCCGCTACCTCACTGCGGCCGCTTTTTTCCTGCCCAACCCCCATCGCCAAGATTTGCTGCCCATTATCGATCGGCCTCCATTCCTTCTGTTCAACGAAGACCGTGTTTCGCCCTGGTGCTTTATCCCCCAGAGGAGCAACCCGACAGAGGCCGAGAAGGCCGGCTTTCTGAGCTGTGCCGGCAGACCGGCGATGCCCTCCGGGTAGGCGATACGGACCTGTCCGCCCAGGGTTTTTTGGACCAGTTCCGTCAGCCCGGTCATCTCCGCCCCTCCCCCGGTCAGCACGATGCCGCCGGCGGGGAATTCTCTCAGTCCGGACTGTCTCACTTTTAATACGATCAGCTTTATGAGCTCCATCATCCGGTCGTGCAGCGGTTCGCTCAGGACCCGGCGGGACAGCGAATGTTTGGGCTGTCCTTGGAAACTGGGAATCACCACTTCCTCGTCGGCCGGGATGGATTCGGGCATCACGCTGCCCCATTTGATCTTCATCTCTTCGGTCATGTACATTGGCGTCTTGAGGGCGATCGATAGGTCTCTGGTCAACTGGCTGCCACCCACCGGGATCACCGCCGAGTACCACGGTTGGCCCTGACGGTAGATGGCGATATCGGTGGTGCCGCCGCCGATATCGACCAAGACGACGCCCATCTCACGCTCGTCGCCGCTCAAGGTCGCCTCGGCGGAAGCCAGAGAGTGGAGCACCATGCTTTTGACCGTAGCCTTGTTGGCCTCGATCACCTTAACGGTGTTCTTCAGAGTGACGGCGTCGCCCATCACCACGTGGGCTTCCACCTCCACCAGGTTGCCGTGGAGTCCCACCGGATTGCGGATGCCGGACATGCCGTCCACGTGGTACCCGATTGGAATGACGTGAAGAACTTCCTGATCTGGGCCGACATCGG
>CAYMZL010000314.1:0-1437 GCA_964394825.1 uncultured Dehalococcoidia bacterium
GAATAAAAAGAGCGGCCGGTCCGCCGAGGCGAAGGAGCCGCTGAAGGAGCGGCCCGCGACCGGTCGCTGAACTACCGATTCTACGGCCATCGCGGACCATGGTCAACCGGTTACCGGCCGCCCCAGACCGCCAAACGCGAAACCCAAACGCGAAACAATGAGAGGAGGGACCCCCGTGGGAGACTACGCTTACCTGGTTCAGATGGATATTCCAGCGGAGAAAGAAGCAGAGTTCAACCGGATCTACGACACCCAACACGTTCCCAATATCGTCAAGGCGCCGGGCGTCAACGGGTGCGTGCGTTACAAGTTGGAATCGACCAATAAAGAGGGGATGGCGAGGTACGCCGCCCTGTACGACATCGATTCGCCGGAGGTGCCCACCTCTCCCGGATGGCTGGAGGAGTCGGAGAAGGGCGACTGGGCGAGCCAGATCCGGCCCCACGCCACCAACCGGTCTCACACCATCTATAAAAAGGTCGGTTGATCAGGCGGCGACGCAGGTGATGGTGCGGGTCACTCCGGGGATGGACTGGACCTGTCCGGTGACCAGGTCGGCCATTGAGACCATATCTTGCGCTTCCACCAGGGCAATGATGTCGAAAGCGCCGGTGATGATGTCCGCCGACGGCACACCGGGCAAGGACCGGAGGGCCGCCACGACGTCCCGCGACTTGCCCACCTGCGTCTCAATCAAGATGTACGCCCTAGTCGCCACCTGAACACTCCTGCCCACTCCAACTCCTGCGTGCTCCGGTTATCAATGATGCGGATGCGCCAGCGCCGGATTCCCGATGGGGCCGTACTCCTAGTCCGCTAGTCCGCGATATAGGCGGTGCTGGTGACCTCGACCAGGTTGTTGGCGTCGCCGAAGTTAACGACGATGGTGGTCCGGGCCGGACGGTCCTTGGTGAAGAACTCGCCGTAGACCTCGTTGAAGCCCGGCAGGTCCTCCCGGTTGGAGACGTAGCAGGTGTTGGTCAGCACATTGTCGATCGAGGAGCCGGCCGCATCGAGTATCAGCGAGATCCGCTCCAGGGCATACCTGGTCTGTTCTTTGATGCCGTTGCCGGTCTCGCCGCTGGTCGGGTGGCGGCCGGTGTTTCCGGCCACAAAGACCAGGTTGCCGAGTTTGGTGGCCTGGGACAGCGGCGCCGTGCCGGCGGCAACCTTGTCCGTGGAGACGATCTCTTTTTTGGGCATGTAGACCTGCCTTAAATCGACGATTATCGCTTCGGAGGCGTCTCTTTCCGGAACAATCCCCGGACCGCTCCAAGAAGGGACTCCGGCTGGGTAATTGCCCATTATATCCGTGGTATTCCAGGTGTCAATCGGCCTCAACGCGCACCCCTCTTTTGCAGGCGCGGCCGCCGATATTGCGTGACTCACCCAGAAAACGCTAGAATGAGCCCACAATCCGCGTTGCGTCCTTGTGGT
>CAYMZL010000314.1:1537-3602 GCA_964394825.1 uncultured Dehalococcoidia bacterium
GACTCACCCAGAAAACGCTAGAATGAGCCCACAATCCGCGTTGCGTCCTTGTGGTTCCAGGGCGCGGGCGCGGCGGGGGCGATTAACAACAGGCAGATCAAGTCCGATTGCTACGTCCACTGCGCCTTTACGGCCAGTTGGCCCCATTCCCCAACACCGATATGAAAGGGAGCGATGCCAAACATGGATGCTAAAGACCTGAGAAACGTGGCCCTCCTCGGCCACTCCGGATCCGGAAAGACCTCGCTGGGCGAGGCGGCCCTGTTCATCACCAAAGCCACCACGCGCCTGGGAAGCGTCACGGACGGCAACACCTTTTCAGACTACGAGCCGGAAGAAGTGAAACGGGGAGGCAGCATCCAGACGACCCTGCTGTCGATCACCGGGGACGATGCCAAGATCAATTTCCTGGACACGCCCGGATACGACGACTTCTTGGGCGAGGTGGTAAGCGCTCTTCGGGTGGTCGAAGGAGCAGTCATCGTGGTGGCCGCCCCCACCGGGGTGGACGTGGGCACCGAGCGGGCCTGGAACATGTGCGAGTCGGCCCGGATACCCCGGATGTTCGTGATCAACAAGATGGACCGGGAGAACGCCGACTTCTCGCGGAACGTCTCCGACATCCAGGCCACTTTCGGCCGCCAATGCATCCCTTTCCAAGTCCCGCTGGGAGACGCCCAAGAATTCAAGCGCGTGGTGAGCATCGTTAACCCGCCGGCGGACATACCCGCTGAGGTCGCCGAGCAAGTCGCGGCCGCGAGGGAGCGGCTGATCGAGGCTGCGGCCGAGAGCGACGACGAGCTGGCGGACCGCTACCTGAGCGGCGAGGAACTCTCCGCCGAGGAAGTTATCTCCGGGGTCCGGACGGCGGTTCTGGCCGGCGAGTTGGTGCCGATCCTGGCCACGTCCTCCGTCCCGAAGGCTATGGGCATCGAGGAGTTCCTGGAGACCACCCGTTCTTTCCTGCCCTCTCCCGTAGACGGGAAGCCTTCGGAACTGTTCAAGGGCAGCGAACCGGCGGAATATCACATCGACCCGGCCGGCCCGCTGGCGGCCTTCGTTTTCAAGACCTCCGCCGACCCGTTCGTCGGCAAGCTTTCGGTGTTCCGCGTATACCAGGGAACGATCAAGAGCAACTCTGAGATCTGGAACAGCAACCGGGAGCAGTCCGAGCGTATCGGCCAACTGTACCTGCCCAAGGGCAAGAACCAAGAAAACGTGTCGGAGATCACGGCCGGCGACATCGGGGCCATCGGAAAGCTGAGTGCAACTGTAACCGGCGACACCCTGTGCACCCGGGACAGCTCCGTCACCTTCCCCCGGATCATGCAGCCCGTCGGCTATTTCCGGATGGCGGTTACTCCCGCGTCCAAGGATGACCTGGACAAGATGTCCATGGCCCTGAGCAGGATCGTGGAAGAGGACCCAACGCTCCAGTTCAGCCGGGACCCCGGCACCAGTGAGTCTCTCATCACGGGATTGGGCGACGCCCAGATCGAGGTCGCCCTGGAAAAGATCAAGCGCAAGTTCGGCGCCGACCTCCGGGTGAAGATGCCCAAAGTTCCGTACCGGGAGACCATCACCAAGATCACCAAGAGCGAGTACCGCCACAAGAAGCAGTCGGGCGGCCACGGCCAGTTTGGACACGTCTTGATCCGGCTGGAGCCGCAAGACCGGGACCAGGGTTTCGTCTTCTCAACCGAGGTGACGGGAGGCAGGATACCCAAGGAGTACATCCCCTCGGTGGAGAAGGGCGTGATCAAGGCCCTGGACGAAGGCTCCCTGGCGGGATTTCCACTGGTCGACCTGAAAGCCGTCTTGTACGACGGCAGCTTCCACGACGTCGATTCGTCCGGCATGTCCTTCGAGATCGCCAGCATCGCGGCCCTCAAGCAGGGGGTCGGCGACGCCAGCCCGGTGCTGTTGGAGCCGGTGGTCAAACTTTCGGTGACCGTGCCCGACGCCTATACCGGCGAGGTTATCAGTGACCTCAATGGGAAGCGAGGCCGCATCCTGGGCATGAATCCCGACAACGGGGTTACCCTCATCGAGGCCGAGGTGCCGT
>CAYMZL010000315.1:0-1660 GCA_964394825.1 uncultured Dehalococcoidia bacterium
CAACCGGCGGCGCCACACCTAAGCGCCCCAACTGGAGCGACTGGCAGGCTCCCACGCCGGTCATCAACCAGCCCACCGTGGCGCGCCCGACTCTCCAAGTGGGCGACTCCGTCCGCCACGCCCAATTCGGCGAGGGCGTGGTCACCGCCTGCGACGTCACTGCCGCCGACACCGAAGTAACCGTCGAGTTCGAGGGCGGCGTAGGCGTAAAACGCCTGCTCCTGAGCTTCGCGCCTTTGGAAAAGGTGGGGTAGGGGGCAGTTCCCTACGGCAACCTCGTTAAGCCGGCCTGGATGGACCAGGATGTCAGGCTGGGTGACACGGGTTTGTACGGAGGAGATTTTGCGGGCGGGGTAGGGGCGGCCAAGGCCGAAGTACCGAGCAAAACAGCCATCGCAGCGGCAGCGTTACGCACTGGCCTCGTTGCTCCAGATTACGTTGACCGCTTTTCTCTCCATTGGTAAACTCCTTACCAATTCTGAAGAAATCGTTAGGGATTCCCAGGCGGAGGAAGAGAACCATGACTTGGAGAGGAGCATTACGATCGATCCAAGCAGATTTGCGGCGCATGGAGCGTGAAGCCCAAAAACGTCAACGCGAACTTGAGAGAATGCAAATATCTGATCAAGCGGCTTACGAGGTCCGGATCTACGAGAACCGAGTCGATCTTTTGACGTCCGTCCACAAGGAATGCGGTGCTAACTGGGACTGGGATGACATCTTCGCCCAAAAGCCTCCAGAAGCCCCAATCGCGCAGCAAATCAATGAAGACCAGGCCCAAGAAAAACTTTGTAGATTCAAGCCAAATATCTTTGACAAGCTATTTGGGCGGGTAGACTCCAAGCACACAGCTCTCAGCAATGCCATAGAAATTGCGAAGGAGCAGGACAAAGCTAGTCACGCGAAGGCCATCAGTGAATACAAAGAAGCGACGTTAGACTGGGAGGAGGCTCAAAAGCTTGCCGCCAGAATAACCAGTGGCGAAGAAGCAGCCTATCTTGAGGCCATCGAAGAAACGAATCCCTTCTCCGATATCAGTGATTTGGGTTCCTCGCTTGATTTCACGATTACAGGCAAATCCGTTATTGAGGTGGCCGTATACGTCAATGACGAAGACGCCATACCTAGTGAAATCAAATCTCAACTTAAAAGTGGAAAGCTTTCAGTCAAGAAAATGCCCAAAGCGGCCTTCTACGAGTTATACCAAGATTACATCTGCGGCTGCGCTCTCAGGGTTGCTAGAGAAACTCTAGCTTTATTGCCTATCGAGATGGTCATCGTGAATGCCATAGGAAAAATTCTGAACACAAAAACTGGTTACGTCGAAGAGCAGCCGATACTTTCTGTTGCGATACCTGGTAAAACGTTGGCAAGCCTCAACTTCGAAACAATTGACCCATCAGATTCCATGATCAATTTCGTACATAACATGGATTTCAAGAAGACAAGTGGATTTCGGGCTGTAGAAAAGATCGATTCTTCGGCACTGCAACAATCTGGTTAGCTATTAGATCAACTGAATACTGGCGCCAGGGAAAGCAGCAATGTGTTCTATCAAAAAGCTATTCAGGCGGCATGTAGAACATTGGGTTACCCTGTTCTTCGGCCTAGCCGTTCTCTTCTTAGCGTATTACTTAGTCGTGGTTGCATCGGGCGGTAG
>CAYMZL010000315.1:1670-3582 GCA_964394825.1 uncultured Dehalococcoidia bacterium
GGGCGGTAGGTTTGCCCCGTGGGAGTGGGGTGTTATTTCATTGTGGGGTTTTGGAGTCACCGAATATATGGCGGTGATGGCGATGGCGTCCTTTCGCATGGCTTTGTCCGTCCAACCATCCGAAGCACGATTAAACCTCCTTGAGTTAAGCGTTTGGTGGTTAGGATTTCTGTTTCTCATTTCATCTGTCTTAGGATTGGTGTCGTCACCAGACTTGCATTTGACGTACATCATTCTAATACCACTCGCAGGTTCAGCGTTCTCAGTTCTCTCACTATGCGTCCTAAAGAAACACTGGGACGAAAGGAGGCGAGCCAACACCAAATTGACTAATCTCGAAGCTCAAATTACTCACCTTCGGTGCCTGAACTCTCAATCTTAGGCCGATTCTCACCAACATTCGGACTCTCCTCGATTCTTTTCTCTGGTAGATACCAACTCTCCGGCTTATCGTTCTGAGGAACAGGTCTACGTAGGGGCACGGCAATGCCCCCCATTTGACACCACCCCCACCCCCAGGCGATGATACCCACCGCTTACTGGCTGCAATTTTGCGACGCTGAGGAGGCGCTTTCCGATGGTTAAGGCTGCCGTGCTGTACGAGACCAAGACCCCGTTGGTGGTGGAAGAACTGGAACTGGACGACCCCCAAGCGGGGGAGGTCCTGGTGAAGATCGGCGCGGCGGGCATCTGCCGCAGCGACCGCCACTTCATGCACGGCGACGCCCCCATCGCCCTGCCCGTGGTCCTGGGCCACGAGGGCGCGGGCACCGTCGAGAAGGTCGGCCCCGGCGTCACGTCGGTCAGGCCCGGACAGCAGGTCATCCTGTCCTTCGTGCCGTCCTGCGGACGCTGCAAGTCCTGCATCACCGGCAAGTCCCACCTCTGCGACAACCACGCCGCCACCGGCCCCAACATGTACGACGGCACCACCCGCCTCCACAAGGGGGACCAGCGCATCCACCACATGGGCAAGACCGCCTGCTTCGCCGAGTACTCGGTGGTCCCCGAGACCGGCTGCGTGCCCATCGACACCCCCATCGGCATGGACAAGGCGGCCCTCATCGGCTGCTGCGTGCCCACCGGCGTGGGCGCGGTGACCTCCAGCGCCAACGTCAAACCCGGCAGCACCGTGGCCGTCATCGGCTGCGGCGGCGTGGGCCTGAACGTAATCATGGGCGCGGCCCTGGTCAACGCCGGCAAGATCATCGCCATCGACATCCGCGAGAGCCAACTCGAGTTCGCGATGAAATTCGGCGCCACCCACACGGTGAACGCCGCCGACAAGGACCCAGTGGCCCAGGTCAAAGAACTGACCGACGGCAAGGGCGCCGACTACACCTTTGAGGTCTTCGGCTCGGCCGACACGGTGAAGGCCGCCTACGACATGGCCGGCAAGAGCGGCACGGTGACCATCGTCGGCATCGCCCCCGTGGGCGCGGAGGCCGCCATCAACGCCGTGGACATCGTCCGGAACGAGAAGACCATGCGCGGCACCTACTACGGCTCCACCCACGCCAGCGTGGAGATGCCCAAACTGGTGGACATGTACCTGGCCGGCAAGTTGAACCTGGACGACTTGGTGGTCCGTCACTACTCCCTGGACCAGATCAACGACGCCTACGACGACATGGACAAAGGCGAAGTAGGCCGAGGCGTAATAATGTACTAACCGCCGGCGCAGCCGGGTTTCCGGCCGGCGCAGCCGGGTTTTCGGATTCTGTACTTTGGTTCTACGGGCAAAGCCTCCTTATCCAGGGGGCTTTGTTTTGTCATGCAACGGCGTTTCCATGCGGTTCTGGACGCTTCACTGGCATTCTGGCCGCATCCCTGTCATTCTGACCCCGACCGCAGTCGGGGGAAGAATCTCGTTGCCGAAGGGAGACCAAACCACGGTACCGCAAGGCAGTAA
>CAYMZL010000316.1:0-3554 GCA_964394825.1 uncultured Dehalococcoidia bacterium
CCGTCGTCCATCTCGTACATGCCGGGGTTCCGGCTGAGCAGGTCGTCGAACCCGGAGCCGATGATCTCCTTGATCTTGGCGGCGAGGGCATCAGCCCCGGCCTGGTCGTATTCGGCTTCGATCTTGGGCTTGCCCACCTGACGGGTCAGGTCCTCGATCATATCGATGGTGCTGCTGTTGGCTTCCTGGGCCTTTTGGATGGCCTCCAGGATTATGTCTTCCGAGACCTCGTCGGAGCCGGCTTCGACCATCAAGATCGCTTCTCGGGAGCTGCTGACCACCATGCTCAACTTGCTCTCTTTGCTCTGCTCATAGGTCGGGTGAATGATGTATTCACCGCCCAGATAGGCGATGCGGCAGGAGGCGATGGGGCCGTTGAAGGGAATCTGGGAGAGGGAAATGGCGGCGGAGGCTCCGATCATGCCCAGTATCTCGGGAGGGTTCTCCTGGTCGGCGGAGAGCACCGTCAGAGTGATCTGAATGTCGTTGTGCAGACCCTTGGCGAACAACGGCCGGATGGACCGGTCTGTCATCCTGGCGGCCAGTACGCCGTCCTGTCCGGGGCGGCCCTCCCGGCGGAAGAAGCTTCCGGGGATCTTGCCGGCGGAGTAAAGACGCTCCTCGTAGTCCACGGTCAGGGGGAGGAAGTCGATGTCCTCGGCCCGGGGCCTGTTGGACATCACTGCCGTGGCCAAGACGATGGACTCGCCGTAGGTGACGGTCACACTGCCGTGAGCCTGGTTAGCCAGTCTCCCTGTCTCGATGGTAAGGGTTTTGCCGCCGATCTGGCGCTCGACCGACGTGGGGGTAGATAGTTCTGTAGCCATAATGTGCCTAGGGCAACCTCGCAATAAAAAACGTGCGCAATCGATAGATGGGGCGAGAGCTAGACGAGAAACAACACCCTCAAAGGGTGTTGTTCTAAGGGGGCTTAACGCCGCAGGCCAAGCCGGGCGATAAGTGTCTGGTAGCGGTTTACGTCTTCCGCGTTGAGGTACTTGAGGAGTCTTCGCCTCTGAGAAACCATGCCAAGGAGTCCGCGCCTTGAGTGAACGTCCTTTTTATGTTCCTGCAGATGGCCAGTGAGCGCTTTGATGTTTTCCGTCAGTACGGCGACTTGGACTTCGGCCGAGCCGGTGTCTTTGTCGTTGATCTGGTATTCCTTGATGATCCGCGCTTTGGTCTCTCCGTCTAGCATCAGATGTGTGTTCGCTTCTCTCTTTCCTCTTCTTTTACGTTGCGTGGATTATAGCATATGGCCTCGGACCGGGCAACGCGGAGGGAGGGGTTTGGGCGATGTCCCAAGACCTCGAAACGCGCCCTAGCCCAGCACCGAGAAACCGTCGGGCAGGCCGTGGCGGCCGGTGGCGGCCAGGGTGAGCGTGGCGGCGTGGCCCCGGTACAGGGCCAGTTGGCCCAGTATCTGAAGGGTGGCTTCCATGCCGTTCTCGGGCGGCTCGTCGTCCAGGCCCAGCGCCTTGGCCAGGTCCAGGGTGTGGATGATCAGCTCGAAGGTGCGGGTGGGGAGGTAGTCGATGAGCCGGATCCCGCCCACGGGCGTGGCCATGATGTGGTCGTCGCTCAACTCGCCCAGTTTGTTCTTGACGTACATGGCGAAGCCGCGGACCATCATCTTGGGGTCGTCGATTATCTCCAGCCCGGCGGCCCGGCCCCGTTCGGCCACCTGCTTGGGGTCGGCCAGGGTCTCAAAAGCTTTCAGGAAGTAATCCACCGGCCGCTCCAGTTCAACCTTGTCCCCCGGTTTTGCCGAGTAGCTGAGCACGGTGGTGAAGGCTCGGTAGGTGTGCCCGGTCAGGTCGCGGACACACCACTCGCCCAGGGCCGGCGCGTCCCACCCATCGATGTCCACCTTGTCCACCAGGCGGCCGAAGAAGTCCCCAGCTTCCAGGTATGTTTCCCTGATCTTATGACCACTCATCTATATCACCCGTTACGTTAATCGACAGGCTACGGCCGGCCCACTTCCTGCTCAACGTTCAGAGACTGCATCAGGCCGCTGATCTGCGCCCAGGTCTCCTCCTCGACGAATATACCGTCTTTGCGGCGGGCCTGCTCGTTCCGCCATTCGATCTCGCCGGGGTAGAGCACCTCTTTGAATCCGGCCGCCGGTGGCGAGTCCTTGATGAAATCCACGAACTCGCCCATCTCCTTCTTGAACTCGTCCAGGGGCCGGAAGTGCTCCAGGTTGAAGGCTGCGATGAACACGCCGTCGTTGTGCCGGGCTTCAGGGTCGATGCCGAAGCCCAGGCCGGTGAGCAGGCCGGAGAAGACCTCCACCATGAACGAGAGGGCGTAGCCTTTGTGGCCTTGGTCCACGCCCACCGGCAGGATGGCCCCGCCGGAGTAGTAGTCGTTGGGGTCGGTGGTGGGGTTGCCGTCTTTGTCCACGATCCAGCCCAGGGGGATCTCCTGTTTCCGGCTGCGGGCCAGGGCGATCTTGCCCAGGGCCACGGTGCTGGAGGCCATGTCCATCAGAACCGGCCCGTCCAGGTTGCTGGGCATGCAGATGCAGATGGGGTTGGTGCCCAGTTTGCGGGCCCGTCCGCCGAAGGGGGCCACGTGCTTGGGCGCCGCGCCGGAGTCGGCGGTGATCATGCCGATCATCCCGTCGGCGGCCATCATGGTGGGGTAGTCGCCCAACCGGCCGATGTGGCTCTGACGGCGGACGGTGATGGCCGCGACGCCGTTGGTCTTGGCCTTCTCGATGGCCATGCGGGTGGCCTTCTCGGTGACCACGAAGCCGAAGCCCCAGTTGCCGTTGATGACCGCGGTGCAGGGGGCTTCTTTAACCACTTCGAAGTCCGCGCCGGGGACGATATGCCCGGCGTCGATGCGCTCGGCGTAGGTGGGTATCTGGATCACGCCGTGGGAGTCATGCCCGGTCAGATTGGCCTTGACCAGATGGGTTGCCACGACCTCCGCTTCCTCGTCGGGAGTGCCCTTGGCGCGGTAGATGTGGTAGGCGACTTTGTGCAGGTATTCGGGCGTGAAAACGGGCATATTTCAACCTCGGCGGGAAAGTGCCCCTAGTCTAGTGGCGGGCTTGGGGTTTGTCCACATTGACGGTGATGGGTACGGAAATAAATATAGGTATTTCAACGAGACTGCGGCGCGGCAGTTATTAGCATTGATTATGGTCACCATAAACTGCGTTGACTTTGATTGATGTGCTTTCCTGCTGTAATATGCCGTTTCTAGTATGTAATCCAAAGCTCAAAAGGGGGAACTATGGCTAAAACGTACACCTGCCGTGATGTTGGAGTCGATTGCGACTGGAAGACCACTGGAGCGACCGAGGACGAGGTTATGGCAAAGATTGGTGAGCACGCCGCGGAGGTCCACCCCACGATAGAGCTAACTCCGGAGCTGGTGGAAGCAGTGCGTGGAGTGATCAAGGACGAGTAGAGCTTCGTGACCCACCGCTGAATTAGGTCTACAAAAAAGGTCCGGAGCGATACAACCGGCGGCATCTCCTCGTGGCGGGGCTCGAGAAACGCTACCCCTCGAAACGAGTCATCCCTTCGTGTAAATAT
>CAYMZL010000317.1:0-3531 GCA_964394825.1 uncultured Dehalococcoidia bacterium
TTGGGCACCGCCCCCGAACTCTGCATCCAGGCCACGTTCCAGCAGAGCAGCTTCCAGGTCTCCATGCCCAATCGGCGCTGGGCCAGTTGGCGCTGCACCAGGGGATGCTCGGCCAGGGGCCGTCCGCCGTCTGGTGCAGGCCCTTGACAGAATGCAGCGAAATCGTCGAACACCCGCCGCACCGATGCGTACCGGCCCAGACCGGAGCGTTCGTAGTCCAGGGTGGTCATGGCGTGGTACCAGCCCTGGTTCTCCTCGCCGATCAGGCACGAGATTGGCAGTCTGACGTCATCGAAGAAGGTCTGGGCGGCCATCTCGCCGTTGATGTAGGGCAGGGGCCGCAGGCTGATGCCAGGTGTCTTGAGGTCGGCGATGAACAGGCTGATGCCCCGGTGTTTCTGGGCCTGGGGGTCGGTGCGGGCCAGCAGGTACATGTAGTCGGCGTGGTAGGCGTAGCTGGTGAACATCTTGGAACCGTTCAGCACGTAGTCGTCGCCGTCGCGCTCCGCCCTCAGTTCCAGGGACGCCAGGTCCGACCCGACGTTGGGTTCGCTGAAACCCTGGCAGTACTCGACCTCGCCCTGGGCGATGGGCCTCAGATACCGCTCCTTCTGGTCCTGGGCGCCGAAGACCATGATCGCCGGGCCGACGATGCCCAGGCCGATGGAGCCGCTCTTGGGCACCCGCCAATAGCCCAGGTCTTCGGCCAAGATGCCCTGTTCGATGGGCCCCTTGCCACCCCCGCCGTGCTCTTGGGGCCAGCCGACGGCCAGCCAATTCCGGGCGGCCAGTTTCCGGTTGATCTCCCGCCCGAATCGGTACTGCTCCTCGGTCAAGAGACCGAAGACTTCCTGCTTTTCCAGGGGAACTTCAGCCCTCAGGAATTCGCGGAGTTCGTCTCTGAACTTGTTCTGCTGGGGGGTGAATTCGAAGTCCATGTTTTAATCGTGGGCGGCTGGTGCAGGGAGTGCCCCCATCCTAACCTTCCCCCGGCGCGGGGGAAGGGACTGTTCTCTCTAGGGAGGGAGTCATAGCGGGGGGTGGAATTCCTTCGGCGGTCCAAACTGGACGCGGCTGGGCCGCCTGAGTATATCAGGCCGGGGCGCAGGTGCGGATGATCTCCAACGCCTGCTCTTTGGCCCCTTCGCCCATGAACCGGGGAGAAACGATGGGCAGGGTGATGCCGGCCTTGCGGTAGCCGGCCAATTTCTGGCGGCACTCATCCGCCGTGCCCACCAGGCCGATCTTGTCGATGAGGCCGCCGGGGACCAGGTCCAACGCCTCCTGGGTGCGCCCTTCCCGCCAGGCCACCCGCACCTTCTCGATCTCCTCCGGGAACCCGGCGTCAATCATCAGCTTGCGGTAGCGGGGGAAACGGCCGGCGTAGGACGCGATGGGCTGACGCATCAGGTCCCTGGCGGCTTCCCGGTTTTTGGAAACGGCACAGGGGAGCAGGCTGGCCACCTCCACGTCGCCCGCCGCGCGTCCAGCGTTGCGGGCGCCGATGCCCACATGCCTGGCGGCCGTTTCCGCATGCTCCAGGGTGCACCAGGTGAGGATGGCCCCCTGGGATATCTCGCCGCAGACCTCCAGCATCTTGGGGAACACGGCGGCCACGTAGATGGGTATCTCCCGGCGCAGCGGCTCGAACCACAGGTCGAACCGGTCGATGTTGTAGATCTCGCCGTGGTAGTTCACGTCCGAGTCTTTGAGGATGGCCCGGACGATGTCCACGCACTCCCGCAACCGCTGCACGGGACGGGTGAACTCCAGGCCGTGCTCCGGTTCCACCTGCACCTTGTGGCTGGTGCCCAGGCCCAGGATGAACCGGCCCTTGGAGAAATAGTCCACCGACGCCGCGGCCATGGCGATGGTCGGCGCGGTGCGGACGTAGACGCTGGTGATGCTGGTGCCCAACTTGATCCTTTCGGTGGCCACGGCGCAGGCGGTGAGGATGGAGAACTGGTCGCCGCCGTGACCCTCGGCCACCCAGGCCGACTCGTAGCCCAACTCCTCGGCCACTTTCACGCACTCGACTATATCTTGGGGCGACATTCCCCCGGAGAACCCGACTCCGATGCGCTCCATCTTCTGCCCTCCCATCAGCGAAATCTATCCAGCTTGCGGCTAGAACTCGGCTTCCATGCCGTTTGAAGGTCTATGATATGCCATGCCGTCAACGGACCGCAGCACCGATTCGTCTAGTATCAAATCGTCCAAACGGGATCGGACCTAACCGGATTTGACTCCCCAGGCCCCGCTAACCTACAGCAGATACCGCTGGACAGTCATGGGAATCTGGCTGTTCTCCAGCGTATCTTCATTCATGGTGTTGAACACGCTGGGCATCTTGCTGCCGGCCATCAGCGCCGAACTCAGCCTGTCGCCCAGTCAACAGGGGTTGCTCGGCTCGGCGTCCCACTGGGGAAACATCGCCTTGGCCATCCCCCTCAGTTGGGCCACCTCCCGCCTTTCGCCCAAATGGCTCACCACCGGGGCCCTCGTCATGGCCACCTTATGCTTGTTCCTCCAGAGTTGGGCCCCGGTGTTCGTCGTGCTGCTGGTGGGGCGGCTCTTGTTCGGCATCAGCAACATCGCCCAGATGCCGGCCAGGGCGCTCCTGACCCGGCAGTGGTTCCCGCCCAGGGAAGTAATCATGTTGAACGGACTGTCCAACGTGCTCTTCGGCCTGGTGGTGGGCGGGGGACTGGCCCTGGCCCCGGTGATACTGGGACTGCTGGATGGCGACTGGCGGATGACCCTGCGCATATTCGGTCTGTATCTCGCCGGGATAACCGTGCTGTGGACAATCTTGGGAAAGACGCGGACCAACGAGGCCGACCGGGAAATCGCCGTGCCCCAAGGTTTGGATGTGGTAAAGGGGGCATTGGGCTACCGGGACCTGTGGATCGGTGGGCTGGGATTCGTTGGGACCACCATGTCCTTCGGCGCCTTCTTGGCCTTCTACCCCACGTTGATGCTGGAGGAATTCGACGTCTCCCTGCGTCTTACCGGCGGCATCCTGGCGTTGGGCATCATCGTGGGCGGCGTGGGCGGTCTGCCCATCGCGTGGGCGGCGTCCAGGAGCGGCCGGGAGAAGAATTTCCTTCAGGCCCTGGGGATCCTGATGATCGGCAGCAACCTGGGCATGGTCTTAACGGGATCGGTGCCCGCTCTGTTCGTACTGTCCTTCTTAAATGGCGTGGCCTGGGCTTTCTTCCCCATCTTGGTGACGGTGCCCTTCCACCTGCCGGGGATCAGGCCCAGGGAACTGGCGGTGGCCTTCACCTTCACCATGATGATGACGTCGGTGGGAACGTCCCTGGGACCGTTGATCACCGGGTTCATGCAAGAGGCCTTCGGCGACCTGAAGCTGGCCCTGTTCGTGATCAGCTTCACGTCGGTCAGCCTGGTCCTGGCCGGAAGCACCCTCCGCTTCGGCTCGCAACGGGTGACGGCTGAAAGCTGAGGCTGATACATGAGTCATCCCGGAGTTTGCCTGGTGGTGTCGGAAAACGTGATGGCGTGCCA
>CAYMZL010000318.1:0-3502 GCA_964394825.1 uncultured Dehalococcoidia bacterium
CAACAGGGCGGTGGGCGACGCCGACACCGTGATCGTGGTGGGCGCGCTGCTCCGCTCTCAGGAGACCGTGGGCGAGCGTCCCGACATCTTCAACCCCAACCGCCAGCGCATCATCCAGATCGACATCGACGAGCGCAACGCCGGGTGGTCCTTCCCGGTGGAACTGGGCCTGATCGGAGACGCCCGAGTGATCCTGGAACAGTTGGTGGAGGCATCCAAAGCCGCCGCGCCGGTCAATGCCGCCAACCGGAAAGAATGGACCGACAGCCTGTCCGGCCGCCGTGACGCCGGGGCCTTCTACGACCAGCCGGAGATGCACGAGGACAGCTCCCCGGTGAAACCGCAGCGATTGGTGGCCCAATTGCAGGCGACCATGGACCCTTCCACCATCTTCGCCTTGGACGCCGGCAACAACCGCACCTGGATGGCTCATCTCTACCGGGCCCGCCAGGCCAACACGTTCTATTGCCCCGGCGGCACCGCCGGCATGGGTTGGGCGCTGCCGGCCTCGCTGGGCCTGAAGCTGGTCTACCCCGACCAACCGGTGGTCTGCGTGACCGGCGACGGCGGCTACATGATGACCGTGAACGCCATATCGACGGCGGTGCAGTACGACCTGCCCATCATCTGCGTGGTGTTCAACGACAACATGCTGGGCATGGTCCACGACCACCAGCCCGAGGGCCGCAAGATAGCCTCCGAGTTCTTCCCCACCAACAACGCCACCGTGGCCATGGGCATGGGCGCCTTCGGGGTCCAGGTCAGCCACTCCAAGGACCTGCCCGACGCCCTCAGGGAGGCCCAGGCGTCTGGGAAGCCGGCCGTGGTCAATGTTCTGGTCGATCCGGGCCCCAGCCCCGACGACTGGCGGGCCGGCGCCTGGCGGGCCGGCCAAACCTAGACCGTTAGGAGGCGACAGCCATGCCCGATACGCTACACGGGAAGATTGCGCTGGTGACCGGCGCCGGGTCCGGCATCGGACGGGCCACATCTCTGGTGCTGGCCCGGGAAGGGGCGGCCATCGTGGTATCGGACGTCAACGCCGACGGCGGCGAGGAGACCCTGAGCGCCATCAAAGACATGGGCGGCGACGGGATGTTCGTCCACGCCGACGTCTCCCGCGCCGCCGACGTGGAGGCCTTGGTGGAGGCCACCGTTAAGGCCTACGGGCGTCTGGACTGCTCCTACAACAACGCCGGCATCGAAGGCTACATCGGCGGACGCCTCCACGAATACCCGGAGGACATCTGGGACCGCCTCATGGACATCAACGTGAAGGGCGTCTGGCTCTGCCTCAAATATGAGATTCCCCAGATGCTGAAACAGGGCGGCGGGGCCATCGTCAACACCGCCTCGGCCGCCGGGCTGGTGGGTTCCAGGCAGTTGTCGGCTTATTCGGCCAGCAAACACGCCGTCGTTGGCCTTACCAAGTCGGCGGCGTTGGAATACGCAAAAGACGGCATCCGGGTGAACGCCGTCTGTCCGGGGATCATCGACACGCCGATGATGGACCGGTTGGTGGCAGGCAGG
Organism: uncultured Dehalococcoidia bacterium; assembly: GCA_964394825.1. Classification (GTDB taxonomy): domain Bacteria; phylum Chloroflexota; class Dehalococcoidia; order Lucifugimonadales; family UBA3495; genus UBA9611. Next base: position 1,531 of record CAYMZL010000318.1, read on the forward strand.
GAAGATTACGCGGCAACCATACCGGCGCGCCAGCCCATCGGCCGCAAAGGCACGCCCGACGAGATCGCGGAAGCAGTGGCCTGGCTGTGCTCGGACGCCGCGTCATTGGTCACTGGACTCGCCATGTCGGTCGACGGCGCCTTCACGGCGCAGTAGCAAGCGCCTCAGGCGTGTTTCGTTGGACGGGCCAAATGGCCGGTGATAGTATAGTCGGAGATTCATTCTCAGGCCGTATAAACTCGATTGTCCGGTCCGTTAGTTCGGGTCGGTCCACCCCTGGATGCCACCCGGAGGCCTCTTTGGCGGACTTACTGCAAATAGTGGACCTGGCCGACTCGGGCCAGGTGCAGCTTTCATGGTTAGGAGGGTCCGGTCAGGAGACCGCTCCACCAGCCAACTTCCCCTTCCCTCTCACCGGCTCCGAACTTGCGGAGATACGCTGGTACTTCACCGAATACCCGGAGAACACCTTCGGCGAGGCGTCAAAAAGGGCCGAGAAGGTGGAAACGGGCCTAAAAGACCTGGGCCGGCTGCTGTATGAAGCCGTGTTTGGCTCCAGCGACGAGGCCCGCTCTCTTCTGGACCGGGCCACCGGGACTGGGCAGGCCCAACTTTCCATCGTCTCCACTCGGCCCGAGTTCCTCGGCCTACCCTGGGAATTGCTGAACCACGGCGACGACGGTTACCTGGCCTCCAACCTAGCCGGGGTCTCGCGGCGGCTGTCCGCCGGACCATTGGAGGCCTTCACCGGGCAGATGCCCGCGGACCAACTGAACGTCCTGCTGCTCCTTCCGCCCTCGGGAGAGGGTTCCGGAAGCATCGCCACCGAGGCATTGACCCCCCTGGAGTCCCCGACAGTGGGAGCAGAGTTGGACTGCCTGCGCCCCTCGTCTCCGGCCAACCTTCGAGAACAGTTGGCCGGCAAGTCCGGGCACTACCACCTGGTCCACTTCAACGGTTTTACCATCGACGGCCAAGGCATCTGCATGGAGGACGGTTCCGGCGGGACCATCTCCGTCGATGCCGCCGAATTAGCTCAGTCGTTGACCGGAGCCCAAACGCCGGTGGTGTTGGTCAACGCCTCATCTTCCAGCGCCCTGAACGACGTTATGTCATTCGCCGCCGGACTGGCCCAGGGCGGCGTTCCTCAGGTGGTGGCCGCGCCGGTCCCGATAGCCGGAGCGGGCCGGGTGCTGTTCTGCGAGAACTTCTTCAAAGGCCTGAGCGCCGGCGCGCCCGTTTCCCATACCGTAGCCAGTATCCGCCAGGCCATGATGGACCATCCCCAGCGCCCCTCCGCCACCGGCCCCCTGGTCTCCTGGGACTGGACTGTTCCCGTGGTGTTCGAGTCCCTGGAATACTCACCGGCAGCCATAGAGAAAGAAGAGCCGGCTGGACCGGTGCCCCAGCCCGACCAGGAGTCGACTGGGACCGGCCTGCCCCGGGGCGGCCCCTACGGGCTGATCGGCCGCCACGCCGAGATTTTGGAACTGGAACGCCGGTTCCGGCATGGGCCGGTGGTGCTGCTATCCGGAGACGTTGGCACGGGCAAATCGGAGTTGGCCTTGGGCCTGGCCTCGTGGCTGCGCAAGACCGGCGGGCGTCCCGGCGGAGTCTTCTATTCGGTATTCGAAGTTGGCGCCGGGTTGGAGCGGGTGCTGCACGAGATCGGCACCGCCCTGGCCGGACTAGATTTCGCCGACCTGCGAGCCGAAGACCGCCGCGCCTGGGTTGTGGACTATCTAAATGAAAACCCAGCTCTGCTGGTCTTCGACAGCCTCCAGAACCTGGCCGGGTTCCCCACCGGAGCGCCGGGCCTGCTGGACGAAAATGAGACGGCCGACCTGGACTCTTTCTTGAAGGAAGTGGCCGAAGGCGGCCGGACCTGGACGCTGCTGGTCAGCCGCCGGGACCAAGAGCCGTGGCTCACCGTGCCCCATGGCGGCTACCGCCTGGGAGGACTGGGCCGACC
>CAYMZL010000319.1:0-3498 GCA_964394825.1 uncultured Dehalococcoidia bacterium
CCCTCCATTCGCCGCGGAAGGCCTGGACAGAATCGGTTCCCCCGACGACTACGTGACCACGGTGAAAGACGTATCGGCGTACGTGCGCGTCAAAGAGGAGTCGTTGCGGTGTCACCGGACACAGATGGACCCCAACGGCCCCTTTGGCCAGATCGCACCCGAAGTCATGACCGCCTGGATGAGCACCGAGTACTTCTATCTCAAGAGACCGGACGGCGACGACGCTCAGGAGGATATCCTGGTGCACCTGATCTAGGGTGGGCGGAAGCGGCCGGGGGCCAAGCATATCTATGACAGCGAGGTAGTAGATGCCGGTAGACCCAATAAGCCTGGAAGTTTTCAAGAACATGTTCGAGTCGGTGGCCGACGAGATGGGCGTGGCCCTGCAACGGACGGCCTATTCGCCCAACATCAAGGAACGCCGGGATTTCTCCTGCGCAATTTTCGACCCCCAGGGCAACATGGTGGCCCAAGCGGCCGATATCCCGGTGCACCTGGGAGCGATGCCCGCGTCGGTCGAGGCCGCTCTCCAGGTCTTCCCCAACGCTCTGAACCCCGGGGATATCGTGATTCTCAACGACCCCTACCTGGGCGGCTCCCACCTGCCCGACATCACCATGGTCGCTCCGGTCTACGCCGAGCGGGACGGCATAAAAGAGCTGGCCGGATTTGTGGCCAACCGGGGCCATCACGCCGACGTTGGCGGCATGACTCCAGGCTCTCTCCCGCTGTCCACCGAGTTGTACCAGGAGGGGACCATCATCCCGCCCATCAAGCTGGCCCGCCGGGGCCGGCTGAACCAGGACATCATCAAGTTGATCTGCCGTAACTCGCGGACCCCCGACGAACGAAAGGGGGACCTGGCGGCCCAGACCGCCGCCATCCGGGTGGGCGAACAGCGGATGCGGGAAATCACCGGGCGTTACGGCCTGGCCGACACCCTGGAACACATGGCGGCGCTGCTGGACTACTCGGAACGGGTGACCCGGAGGGCCATCGGCAAGATTCCCGACGGCCGGTACGAGGAGCTCGACTACATGGACGACGACGGCCTGACCCAGGAGTTGGTGCCCATCAAGGTGGCCATCACCGTTTCCGGGGACGAGATGGACATCGATTTCACGGGGACCTCGGCCCAGCGCCCCGGCTGCATCAACGCTCCCGTGGCGGTCACGGTCTCGGCCTGCCTGTACGTGGTGCGCTGTCTGCTGGACGAACAAGCGCCCGCCAACCAGGGCTGCCTCCGGCCCCTGCACATCACGACTCCCAGGGGGAGCTTGGTCAATCCGGAACCCCAACATGGGGTGGCCGCCGGCAACGTGGAGACCTCCCAGCGCATAACCGACGTCCTGTTCGGAGCGTTGGCCCAAGCGCTGCCCGGGGTTATCCCCGCGGCCAGTCAGGGCACGATGAACAACATGATCATCGGCGGCCACGACCCGGTCCGGAACAAGCCCTTCGTCTATTACGAGACCATCGCCGGCGGCATGGGCGGCCGGCCCGACAAGGACGGTATCTCAGCCATCCACACCCACATGACCAACACCATGAACACCCCGGTGGAGGCCATGGAGTTCGCCTTTCCGTTGCGCCTCAAGCGGTACGCGGTTCGGCGCGGCTCCGGCGGCGACGGTAGATTCAAGGGTGGAGACGGCGTCATACGGGAAGTTGAGTTCCTCGCTCCCGCGAGGGTCACCCTGATGTCGGAACGGCGCAAACTGCCGCCGCCCGGGTATCACGGCGGGCATCACGGAGCGCCGGGTGAGAACGTGCTGCTGAGGGGCGGATACGAAGAGATCACCCTGGCCGGCAAGGAATTGGTGGACGTCGAAGCTGGGGACGTGATCAGCATACGGACCCCCGGCGCCGGGGGTTGGGGCGCCCCTGAAGGCGAGCAGTCTTCATAGTGGTCGTGGCCGTTTCAAATTCCGGAAATACGACTCGAACGGTCCTTCGACAAGCTCAGGATGAGCGGAAATCAGGTGTTCGCCCACTCATGGTGAGCTTGTCAAATCACCTCCTTCCGTTCGTGGTGAGCTTGTCGAACCACATTTTCGACCTGGCTACCAGCCTCCATCTCAGGCGGTCCATCCCAATGGCGCTGTTGCCTCTGTTGGCCGTACTGTTGGCGGCCTGCTCCAGCGACCCGACGCCGCCTCTTGACCTGCTGTTGGGACCGGGGGACTTCCCCGGCCAGGCGGTCACCGAGACCGGCCGGGAGACCGGCGAGACCTCCCAGTACGAACCCGCGGTCCAGGTGGAGCTGAGCGGCCCTGACTTCACCCTCCTCGAGAGTCTGGTGCTCTTCGAGTCCGGGCATCTGGCCCTGACCATCCTGGGCGAGATCAAGCGGGACCAGACCGCCCAGGGCGTGACGGCCCAGCCGGTGGCTGGGTTTGACGACAACTCGGGGGTCATCGGCGACCAATTGCACGGAGACGACGCTTCGACCCTGTTCTTCGTTCAGGGCCGCGCTCTGGTGCGGATCACGCTGACCGGGGCCGGACGGACGGAAAGGGTATGGGAGATTGCCCGGCTGGCCCGTGATAAATCCGGCGGTCAATAAACCACCAAGGCAATCACCTGTGGACGTGTTGCGCTCAGTCGAGTAAACTAGGGCCGGTCGCCCGGTTGCAGTCAAGAGGCTTGGCTTGGAACTCAGGTTTCAGCATGCCCGGAATGCCGGATAATCGCGCTGCTAAATCGCCGGGTTGGGGCCGGACTCTCTGGTCCGGCCAAAAACGGGAGGAGATTAAGATGGTTAAATTCGTACGTTGCAACGCCCTGCTGTCCCTGGCCTTGGATGCTTCCGGTAAGGGTTGCCGTTATGTCGCCAAGGCCGAGTTGGAAGACGATGTATTAAAAGAAATGAACGAGCATCTGCAATCGGTCCATCAGGTAGACCCCGGTGAAATGAAATACAATATCTTGGCGTCAACCAAGACCACCCGCGGTTAGCCCGCTTGCCAACCGGCAAACTAGAAAAGCCCAGGCGGCGCCTGGGCTTTTCTCATTGTTGGCGGCGAGGCGCCGTTAGACGAAAACTCTTTCGGGCGTCGTGGCCGGGTAGATGGCCAACACCCTCGCCGGTTTGTCCGACCGGTTGGTGATGGTATGTTCAGCCCCGGCCGGGGCCAGCAGCAAGTCGCCTGGGCCCAGGATGCGGGTCTCGCCTTCCAGCACCGCCTCGATGTTCCCTTCCAACACCAACATCGCCTCTTCGTAATTGGGGTGTCTGTGCAGGGCCAGGCCGGCGCCGGGGTCGATCCCGGCGTCAACCACCGTCAGATTGTCACCGCCGTTGTCCTTCCCCACCAAAGTGTTCGATTGCGTGCCTGATGTGGAGCTGCTCCCCTGGGCCTCCCCCTTCATCACGAACGGCATCGCTCCCTCCCCTCTAGTGGAATTGTGGAAGTTTTTCTCGGGCTATTTGCCGTCGTCGAAACTGACGATGATGACCGCGTTGGCGATGAGCATTCCGTCATTTCCGTCTACGCT
>CAYMZL010000320.1:0-3490 GCA_964394825.1 uncultured Dehalococcoidia bacterium
AGGTATTCTTCATCGGCGACGACGTGACCATGGAGATCGTCGGCGATTGCGAGGCCTGCGGCAAGATGGACGGCCTCCAACCTGGTCTCAAGGACAAGATCGACGGGCGCCGCGGCATGCTGGCCATGGTCATTAACGGCGGCAACATTAAGGTGGGCGACCCCGTTAGGATCGAGCCGTAAACCCCTCTCTTCGAGCATCAGAAACAAAAGGCCCCGTCCTTCCGCGGAAGGACGGGGCCTTTTTGCGTTCCCAGACGAAGGGCGCCTTACGGAGTGCGGCCGCTCAGGGCCAGCAACCGGTCCTGGGCGCTGGCGCTGGCCGGCACGTTCACCTCAGGTCCAAAGAAAGCGCCATCCCGGCCCCCGGCTAAGGCCGGAGTAAGGGCCTGTAAACCGAGTTCCGCCAAGGCGTTGTCGATGGCCGCGTCTTGACCGGTGGCCTTGGCCAGGTCCCACTTGTGGATAATCATGTCCGTGATTGGAATCATGATGAAATTGCCACCCGGCATCGCACCGAATGGCGTCTCCACGGTTTCTCCTAGATTCGCCTTCTTCAGAGCAGCCAGAGTGGTGTCGGTGATCGACTTAAAAGCTGCCTCTGCGCCCTCGGACGGCAATGCGTGGTCCACTTTTCCCATGGCGGCCATGTCGGGTTTACCTTTGGACACCACAGCGCTCCCGAAAGCTTGGACCGCGAGGGCGTGGTTGATCAGCGATTGAACGCTCCACTCGGTGCAGGGTGTGCCGGAGTTAAGTTGGGCCGCGGTGACCCCGGCCATGATGGGCGATAACGCTTTAACCGCGCTTTCGTACACTTCGATGGGGTTAGGTCCTTGTGCCATGGTGGTCCTCCTGTAAGTTCAAGAATTACGGTTCCGGGGTACATACGTAGAAGACCCCACATCGGATCGCACCGGCTGCAGCCCATCGGCGAGTTTTCCTGTGCGGATGCCGCAGGATTGTATCTAACCTAACAAAAACGGTCAACCGGGCATGGTCCGCGCCGGGTTGACCGTTTTTTAGTCAAGCCCGGGTTACGCCTTCTCAGCCACCAGCGTGCTGCGGATGGCGGTGGCGATGTCGGTCATCTCCGGTATGTTTTCCCAGGTCTCGATGGCCTTGGCGGCGCCGTCGGATGAGAGCACGCGCGAGACGTTCTCCTGGAACTTCTCCTTGATGGCGTCGAAGCCCCAGGGGTTTTTCTGGCTGCCCAGGGTGTCCTCGCGGGCGGTGGTGTGCTCGAAGACCCGGCCGTCTTTCAGGGTAATCTTGACCTTCAGGCCGTCGGCGGACTCGGTGAGCAGCTCCTCGGACTTGGCCATCACCCTGGTGCGGACCTTGCCCATGGTCTCGTTGATCGTCCCGTCCCCGATCTTGTCTTCGGTGAAGGTGTCGATACCGATCTCACCGTCGACCAAGGCCGCGGCCACGTTGTACTTGGCGCTGAATTTGCCCTTCAGCTCGTCCTCGGGCTCCTGGTAGAGCATGACCACCGAGAAGTAGGACTGGTCGATCTCGGCGTCGGCCACGTCGTCGTAGGTGAAGTTGTTGTCGCGCATCAAGCTGAACAGGCTGTCCAGCATGGCGTGGTTGCCGCCGCAGCAGGGGTACTTCTTGATCATCAGGGCGTCCTGGGTGCGGAAGGGCTTGCCCAGGTCATCGGCCATCCGGTCCAGGTCGTAGACGCCCTCGCCCAAGACCACGTTGGCGAAGCCGAAGGGATGTTCGATCACCTGGTCTCCGGCGGTCAGGCCCATCTGGGCCAGTTGCACGGCGGTGACACCGTCGCGGCCCACCAGGCCGGCATGGAGGGGCTTGGTCATGGTGCCGAAGTTATGAATCAGGCCTGAGGACATGGACCCAGCCATGCCCAGGGCCATGATGGTCTGGTGTTCGTCCAGTTTCAGCAGCTTGGCGCAGGCGGCGGTGCAGGCCAGCCGGCCGATGACCGCGGTGCTGTGGAAGCCCTTGTCCATCTGCTTGTACTTGGTCTCGTGGGCCAGGGCCAGGCCAATCTCGCAACCCACCACATAGGCCTCCAGCAGGTCGCGGCCGGTGGCTCCGGTGTGCTCGCCGATGGCCAGCAGGGCCGGGAAGATGGCGACGGTGGGATGACCGAAGCCGCCGAAGTCGTCGAAGTCCAGGGCGTGGCCCATGGTGCCGTTGGCCAGCGCGGCGTTGGCCTGGGTGCTCTGGAACCCGCCGGCCAGGACCGTGGACTCGGGGGCGGCGCCCTGGCTGCTGGTATACTTCTGGATTATCTCTCCAACGGGCTGAGTAGAGCCTGCCAGGATGACCCCCAAAAGGTCGAAGCAAGATTCATTGGCGACGCGGATGGCGTCGGGCGGAATGTCCTCATAATTGGTGTCGATGATCCACTTGGCGATGGTCTCGGTTGCGCCCATCATTTACCTCCGTTCTGTCGCGTATCTTTGAATCAGACCCTGATTGTGCGGCCCATTATATACCCGCAGCGGGAGCGGGCAAGGGGCGCTTGCAATCGTTGAATTCTTCCGGCAAGACCTTCGCCCCAACCAAAACAACCATGACTCCCACAGCAGACACAATCATCATCGGCGGCGGGGTGATGGGCTGCTCCATCGCCTACAACCTGGCCGCCAGGGGCATGACCGGCGTTCTGCTGCTGGAAGGTTTTTTCGAGTTAATGCGCCACATTGACACGGGTTAGGCGTTGCCATACGCTTTCACCATGAATTATGAACACCTGATTACGATAGAGTCGGGAAAGCGGGGAGGGAAACCCTGCATTCGGGGCATGCGGATCACGGTTTACGATGTCCTTGAATACCTAGCATCCGGCATGTCGGAAGAGCAAATTCTCGAGGATTTCCCCGACCTGACCCAAGAGGACATCCGCGCATGTTTGGCGTTTGCCGCTGACCGCGAGCGCAGGTTCGTTTCTATACCTCCGGCATGAGGCTCCTTTTCGATCAGAATTTGTCTCCGACGTTGGTCGGGCTGTTGTCTGATCTTTTTCCAGGGTCCATCCACGTACGTGATGCGAGATTACAAACCTCAGATGATGAAACTGTTTGGGACCACGCTAACCAGCAACAGCTTGTAATTATTTCTAAGGATTCTGACTTTCGCCAGCGCAGTTTTCTCTTCGGGGGTCCTCCCAAAGTGATCTGGATCAGACGTGGCAACTGCTCAACGAGCGATATAGAGGCTATTATTCGATCACACCGTGATGATTTGTTGGCCTTTGACCAAGACGAATCGGCGGCGTTCTTGGCATTGGAATAGCCTCCTTTGCCCCAACCGAAGAAAATTCACCCCTCCATTCGGGGGAAGCTTGGGATGGGGGAAAGCCTTAGCATTCAAGTCATGCTGCACGAAGCCTAATCACTCAGCCAAGCCAGCCATGACTCCCACAGCAGAGACAATCATCATTGGCGGCGGGGTGATGGGATGCTCCATCGCCTACAACCTGGCCGCCAGGGGCATGACCGGCGTTCTGCTGCTGG